>NZ_JBFAIA010000014.1:0-105542 GCF_040654455.1 Nonomuraea sp. NPDC050691 | reverse complement strand
GGCGCGGCGGCCCCGTCGGCGGGGTCCTGGAGCGTGGCGGCCAGCGCTTCGGCCAGCGGATAGACGGCGCCCTGGGCGCTGCGCAGCCGGTAGGGGTGGTGGCTCATCTCGACCGAGCCGACGAGGACGGGCGCGATCTGGCGGAGCTCCTCGGCCGTCGCGCCACCGGCCAGCACCCGGACGTTCCACAGCCCGGCCTCGCGGAACGCGTCGAGCTCCTGCATGCGCCGCTCGGCCCGCTCGGCGTCGAAGCGGGAGCGCTCGGAGGCGTCGCCGTACTGGCGCAGCACGTTGAGCTGGGTGCGCAGGTGGGCCACCTCGGCGTCGAGCAGGCCGGTCGGCTCGGCCACGACGAGCCAGGCGAACGGCCGCGACATGAGGGTGATCAGCGTCGACTCGAACAGCGTGGGCCGCTTCAGCTCGTCGGGGTCGAACTCGCGGCGGTTGCCGAGCGGCGGTGCCTGCCGGCCGGGGCACGGCGTCCACACCAGGTCGGCGAGGTCGTCCAGGTACTCCTCGCCGAGCTGCACCCCGCGGGCCCCGCCGGGGAACAGCAGCGGCTGCGGCCCCGTGGGCGCTCCGGGGGCGCCGGTGGCGCGGCGCGGCTGCCGGGGCGGTGACAGCGGACCGGCGTTCGTGATGAGCTCCAGGGGGGCGCCCGAGCCGCGCGAGAGCCAGCCGATGGCGAACGGCCGGTCGCGCTGGGCGGCGGACAGCACGGCGGGCAGCACGGTGACGAAGTCCCACTCGGCCGACGAGCTTCGCGAGGGTGCGGCGATGGACTGGATCCGGTACCACGGCCCGCTCAGCGAGACACTCGGCTGCATTTCATCCCCCCACAGACGGCTCTAAGTAAAATCCGCCGACCGTCAGCCCGTCACCTTGACATTGACCATCTCATTGCCTTCCCTTGCGCCAGTCGAGGCGTGGCGGGGGCGGGCCGAGGTTCGGCGGCGGGTCGGCCTCGTCGCGTCCCGGCGGGTCGCCGTGCTCGCCCGCCCGGTCGTCGTCCTCCTCGTCGGCCCCGTGCTCGCCGTCGAGGGCGAGGACGGCCTCCCGCACGTCGTCCAGCTCGCCGAGCGTGGTCTTGGGGAAGGTGAGGATGGCCGGGTTGGCGTCGGCGAGGCGGACCCGCCGGCCCTGCGAGGTGGCGTCGGTGACGATGACGGAGGTGGTGGGGAGCTGCTGGAGCTGGTGCGGCTCGACGAGGAACTCGCGGGAACGCTGGAGCACCCGCTCCTTCTCGCCGATCTTGCCCGTGGTGCGGCCCCACTCGGTGGACTCGGTGATGTCCTCGGCCAGGTCGGTGAGGTTGTCGTCGTGGTCCTCGTGCCTGCCCTCGACCTCGGCGATGGTGCTGGTGTAGCCGCCGTCGACGCCGGGGAGCGAGTCGCTGATCGTCTCGGTGAGCTGGGCCAGCTCCAGCCGGTGCTCGGTGCCGACGTGCTCGCTCGCCACCCGGGCGTCCTCGGCGTTGCCGAGCCGCATGAACGCGACCGCGGCGTGGCCGCGGCCCAGCCGCTCGCGCACGGTCGGGGTCAGTGACCGGTAGGTCAGGACGAGTCCCGTACGGGAGGTCTCGCAGGCGTCCATGAGCCGGTCGAGCACGTCGCCGCGGAGCTTGTCGGCCCCCGCCACGATGATCGTGTGGTACCAGGGCCGGTCGGAGGCGGGCGACTGGCGCAGGATGTGGGTGAGGGCGGTCGCCACGTACGTGCCGAGCACCCGGTTGCCGAACACGCCGGCCTGGCGGTCCATGCTGACCACGCGCAGACGGGCGGGCGGCAGGCGCACGGCCTCCGTGCCCAGCGTCTCCAGCTTGCGCAGCTGCGACTCCAGCGCCCACGCCCGCTCGATGACCACGCGGTCGCTCACCCCCCGGCCGAACAGCGTGCCGATGCGCTCCAGCTGGGTGGCGGTGATCAGCCCGTACCTGAGGTCGTCGCGCGGGTCGCCGACCTGGGCGAGGGCGCGCAGCGCGGCGGTGACCTGGCTGATCGTGGCGTTCTCGCCGAGGACCTCCAGCACGCGCTCCAGGATCGCGTTGTCGAAGCTGAGGTCGCGGGTGGTGCGGTGCTCCTCGCTGACGCTGACCACGTGGGCGAGCACGTCGGCGAAGGCCTCGGGCTTGAGCGTGGCGCCGAGGTCGAGGCGGGGCAGGTCGACGGGCAGCACCCAGACCAGCGGGTCGTCGCCGCCGCGGCGGGCCAGCTCGATGAGGTCCTTGGCGATGGCGCCCTCGGACAGGTCGAGCACGGTCAGGTGGCCGCCGCTGTAGAGGCGGGTGGCGCCGAGCAGGGTGATGAGCGCCGACCAGCCGGGCAGGGTGCCGCCGGCCACGTCGATGCGGTCGATCTCGTCGGGCACGGCCACGGCGTACCAGGAGAGCTGGCGGTCGTGGCGCTCCTTGAGCCGCTGCCACTCGCGATAGCGCTGGGCGTGCTCCTCCTGGGCGCGGAACAGCTCCTTGTCACGTTCCTGTCGCCGGCGGTCGTCGCGGGCCCGCTGCTCGCTGATGCGGTAACGGACGGCCCGGTCGCCCTGGACGAGCGCGTAGCTGCAGATGATCGCCACGCCGCAGGCCGCGACGAGGCCGAGCAACGCGAACTTCCACTGAAGCAGGCCGGCCACGGCCAGCACCAGGATGAGCAGCGACAGCACGACCGCGAACAGCCGGAAGACCCGCACCGGCCGGTTGAGCATGTCCTCCTGCATGCGCTCGCGGCGGGCGACGTCGGCGTCGGGGCGCGCGGGCGGCGGCTCCTCCGCCGGCGAGGGTCGTTTCGGTGGCGGACCGGGATCCGGGTGCAGCAGGATGTACTGCCAGCCCAGGTAGATGCGGTCCGCCTGGAGCTGCGCATGCTCAGGATGCACGTCCACCACGTGACCCTCCGGCCGCGATATGTCGTTAGTCGTTGGGGGCTAGTCCCGCTGCTTCCGTGACAGCGTATGAGCTAGAACCCCTTCTACGGCAGGGTTCTCGGCAATTAGACCAGCCCGTTGGGAGGATAGCGGCGGATGGGACAAGCGTGACCTATTACCATCCTTACCCATGACCGAACCCTCCGGCGGCAGCGGCAGGCCCAGACGCCCGGTAGTGGTGCCCGCGGTGGCGCTGGTGCTGGTCACGGCCCTCGGGATCACCGCCCTCATGGGCGGCCTGAACGAGGCCCCGGACGCTCCTCCCCAGCTGGGCAAGGGCTCGGTGCTCGACCAGGGCCTGTACTCGACCCGCTTCGTCGAGTCCCGGGTCCGCACGGAGCGGGCGCAGACGCAGTTCGACGAGGACAAGCGGTTCGTGGAGATGGTCTTCGAGGTCACCAACCGCGGCGACGGCACCACCTCCGTCGGGATCCCCCCGGTCGACGGGAAGACCGGTTTCGCCACCACGTTCGGCGGCTCCCTCGTCAAGATCAGCCCCAAGTTCCCGGACGACTCCGGCCCCTTCGCCTTCGCGCTGGCCAAGGGCGGTGAGAGCCGGCAGCTCCACCCGGGGATCAAGACCACGGTCATCGTCCGCTACCGGCTGCGGGAAGGCCAGAAGCCGCCGGAGAAGATCACGATGGACGTGGGCTCCTTCGAGTACGTGGCCGGCTTCAACGACCCGACCGAGAGGTGGACGATGGTCACCCAGAGCGCGGGCGAGACCATCGTCCCCGAGGTCAAGGCGCAGGTCACCCTGCCCGTCCAGGAAGACGCCACGGCATGACCGCGGTCCAGCCCCGGCCGGCGGCGGTCCCGGGCGGACGCCGCGGGCGGCCCACCGGCTCCGGGCGCGGCGGCTCGCGCGTGCTCAACGCGCTGCTGGGCCTGCTCCTCGCCGGCGGCGCCGTCGGTCTGCAGACGCTCGCACTGTCGGAGAACGACACCGGCGCCCCGCTGACCTACACCGGCGCCAAGGGCCAGGACGTCGACGCCCGGCGCTTCCACGTGCGGCTCGACTCCTTCACCGCCGCCAAGGCGATCCAGGCGAGCAGCGTCAAGACCGTCGAGACGGACAACCTGTTCCTCGTCGTGAACGCCTCCGCCAAGTCCAGCCTCAAGCCGTACCACCTCGGCCAGCCCACGCTGCTGACCGAGGACGGCCACCGCTTCGCCGCCACCGACCGGGTGGAGGCCACGGCCACGCTGGCCGCCACCTGGATGCAGCCGGACATCTGGGTCAGCGGGCGGTTCTTCTTCGAGGTGCCCGCCTCGGCGCTGCCGGGGGCCAAGGTGGTGTTCGGGCTGCCGCCGTCGGCCCTGGTCGAGCCGTACCAGCCGGAGGTGGAGATCGACCTCGGTCTCGACGAGAAGGCCGCCCGCGACCTCGCCGCCAAGCCGCAGGACGTCTACTCCATCGTCAAGAAGTGATCGGGATATGAGCGCAGACGACCGCGACTGGTTCGCCCCTCGCAATCCTCGGCCCGCAGGGGGCGCGCCACGGCCCGCGGCGCCCCCCCAGCCGCCCCCAGCGGCCTCTCAGCCGCCCTCCGCACCCCCGCGTCCCCCGCAGGGACGCCCCCAGCGACCCTCCGCGCCCCCTCAGGCCCGGCCGGGCGGGTCGTGGCCCGGCATGCGGCCGCAGGTCCGGCCCGACCGGCAGGTGTGGCCGCCGGTGCCGCCCGAGCCCGTCGAGGGCGCCACCCAGCCGCTGCCGCCCGTCCCGCGGGACGTGACTCCCCCGCAGCCGCGTCACGTTCCCCAGGCTGCGGCCCAGCAGCAGCCTCCGCCCCTTCCCCAGGCTGTGGCCCCCCGGCAGCCTCCGGCGCCGCAGCGGCACGCTCCCGCGCCTGAGGGTCCTCCCGCGCCCGAGCCGCCGGCCCGTCCGCGGCGGCGGGGCAGAGCCCTGCTGGTGGCCGCCGGCGCGCTGGTGAGCATCGCCGTGGCCGTCGGCGCCACCACGTACGACGGCTACCTGTTCTACGAGAAGGTCTCGGCCAAGGAGACGCGCCTCGTGCCCGTGGCGCCCGGCCAGGCCGGCACCGTGTACGGCATCGAGTGGAAGGCCGCGCTCACCCCCACCGAGGCCCCGCCGAACAGCAAGCACGGCGACACCGTCGCCTGGCTCAAGGTGGACATCACGGAGAAGGTCGTGGACCCGGCCAGCGCCACCATGACGGCAAAGCCGGACGAGATCCGGCTGGAGGACCGCGCGGGCCGCAGCTGGGTCGTGGAGCTCGCCGCCGGCGACCGGCCGACCGAGCGGCTGGAGGTCGGCAAGGAGTACAGGCTGGCGGGTCTCGCCATCGTGCCGAAGGCGGTGGCCGGCGAGGTGGAGCTGTCCTTCCGGCCCAGCGGCTACCGCGCCGACACGCCGACCGCGGACCTGTTCAAGCGGGGGACGTCCAAGCCGGACGTGGACGTGCTGCGGTTCCGCCGCTAGCCGGCGGGCGGGACGTGCCGCGGCTCCGCGGCGGAGCGCGGGCGCCGGGTCAGCTCGTCGAGAACGCCTCGCCGCGCAGGCGGGCCCGGGTGGCGGCGAGGTCGAACGTGGCCGCCAGCAGCGCCATGGTGACCACGGTCACCAGCAGGTCGCGGCCGAACATGAGCGGCGGCTCCAGGTAGACCCACGCCCACTCCACCTGCGACCCGACGAGCGTGCGGACCGCGCGGTCGGCGTACTGCGAGCCCACCGTGACGGCCACGTAGCACAGGCACATCATGCCGAACAGCGGCGCACCACCCTTGATCACCAGCCGCAGCGAGTTGACCAGCGGCACCCAGCGCTCCTGGAACCCGCCGGTCACCCGCTCGAAGGACCGCTTCGTCAGGTCGTGGCTGCCTTCCAGGCGGTCGATGCCGCGCTCGAACCGGGTGCCCTTGACCATGGTGCGGGTGTCGTCGGCGTACGCGCCGAACACGAGCATCGCCACGGTCAGCCAGGCCAGCGGGATGGCGACGGACTCGAGGAACAGCGGCCAGACGTCCTTCACCACGTCGGTGAGGGTCTTGAGGACGGGCACGGCGTCCTGCGCCTTCGTCCACATGCTCTCGGTGCCGACGACCACGGTGCGGTGCTCCACCCACTCCGAGCGCGCGTCGGCGACCGCGACCGTGGCGTTGAGGCCGTAGAAGACGAAGGCGAACTCCGAGAACGCGGCGGCGAAGCCGTAGAAGCGGCCCGTGCCCCGCTCCACCAGCTTGGCGAACAGCGTCTTCAGCCCGAACGCGACGACCATCGTGGCCACCGACACCCGCCAGTCGAGGTCGATGAGGCTGCGGCCGACCGTCGACTTCTCGCCGAAGAGCGCGGCCTCGGTCATGTCGAAGAAGTGGTGGAAGAGGTCCAGTTGCTGGAGGTCGCGGGCGTCCTCGGTCTGGAAGCCCCAGGCCATGTAGAGGACGGCGAAGGCGGGGGCGACCCGGTCGAGGGCCGTGAAGAACGGCTCGTCCTCAGCGCCCTCGGCCGCCCGGGCCCGCATCTCCCACAGGGCGCCGCGCAGGGTGTGCAGCATGCCCGTGACCACGGTCAGCGCGGCCAGGACGACCAGGGTGAGCAGCGTGATGGTGGCCACCAGCCGGGCCTGCCGGAAGTCGCCGTAGGCCACCTCGGTCGCGCCGTACAGCAGCCCGAAGCGGACGGCCTCCCCCGCGGCGAACCACAGGACGAGGGGCAGCACACAGTGCCCGAGCAGGCGAAGGGTGTGCACGGGCAGCGAGAACGGCGACGGCGGCTTCCGGGCCGGTGAAGGCGCAGGTCGGGGCGGCGCCGCCACACCAGACGAACCTGACATCTGGTGCATCGTAGCGGCCCCGTCACCCCACCGCAGCCCCGCCATCCCTCCAGCCCCACTCCGGCCGCCCGCCGGCCGTCCCCGTCAGGCCGCCAGGGGGTCGGGGCGGCAGGTGCGGCAGGGCCGGTAGCCGGCCGTGCGGGCCGCGGCGAGCGTGCGGAAGCCGTGCCGGTGCGCGGGCGTGATCCGCCGGGCGTTGTGGCAGGTCGGGAAGCACACCACGCCCGTGGTGTCGCTGGCCAGATAGAAGACCCGCTCCTTGGCCAGCCCGTCCAGCCGGCCCAGGTCCACGCCCTCCGCCAGCAGCAGCCGTTCCTTGGCCGCCGGCCCGAACACGTACTCCCCCAGGGCCCCGTCGGAGCGGGTCACCCGGTGGCAGGGGACGAGCAGCGGCACGGGGTTGCGGGCCAGCGCCGAGCCGACCGCGCGCACCGCCCCGGGCCTCCCTGCGCGGGCCGCTATCCACGCGTACGGCCTGATCTCGCCGCGCGGGATGGCCTGGACGGCGCTCAGCACGTCCCGTTGGAAGCCGCCCAGCTCGTCGAGGTCCAGTGTCAGCCCCGACAGCCTCCCGGTGCGCAGCGCGGGCACGAGGCCCGGCAGCGGCCGCGTGGCCGGCGTCAGCGGCCGGGCGAAGCGCGACCGGAACGCGCCGGTGAAGCCGTCTCCGAGGTGGACGTAGGCCACGCCCCGGGCGGTCCAGGCCACGGACAGCTCGCCGATCGGGCTCGGCACCACGCTCCAGCGCGCCGAGATCCGGTCCAGCAGCCCGGCGGGCGCCTCAACGGCCAGGCCGGCGAGCCTGGCGAGCAGGGAGTCGTCGTTCATCGGGCACCTCCTAGCGTGCGCAGCCGCTTCAGCCCGCGCGACACGTGTGACTTGACCGTGCCCTGCGGGATCCGCAGCACCGTGGCGACCTCGTCGACCGGCAGGTCGGCGACGTGCCGGAGCACCACCGCGAGGCGCTGCTCCTCCGGCAGCAGGGAGAGCAGTTCCGCCAGCTCGTCGCCGGTCTCCCTCCGCAGCGCGGCCTCCTCGACGCCCTCGCGCGGATCGACGGTGTCCACGGGTTCCTCCCGCAGGTCGGGTGGCGGCTTGCGGGACTTGGCGCGGGCACAGTTGCGCCAGATGTTCATGAGGATGGTCAGCAGCCACGGCCGCGTCCTCAGCTCCGCGATGCGCTCGGCGTCGTAGCCGGCCACCGCCCGGTAGGCGCGCAGGAACGTCTCGGCCGCGAGGTCCTCCGCGTCGGCCCAGCGCCCGGACAGCCGCAGCGCGGTCGAGAAGACGACGTCGCGGTGAGCGCCGTACAGCTCGGTGAACCCTCCGTCGAGGTCGTCGAGCAGCGCCTTGCGCACCGGGTCGAGGCAGTCCATCTCACTCACATATCCAGGAACACCGGCGGACGGCGATCGGTGGCACCTGGCCGGAAATCTGGCGAAAACCGCCAGGAAGACAAATCATCGTGAAACGCGGAAGGCCCGCGCCGTGGCGGCGCGGGCCTGTCGCGAAGGAGGACGTCAGGGTCAGACGGCCACGGCGAGCTGGGACACCTCGCCCAGCTTGGCCGCCACCTGGACGTCCCGGGTGACGCCGCCGCCCGCGATGATGCGGACGGTCCAGTCGCCCGGCGCGGCGAAGAACCGGAACACACCGTCGTCGGACACCACGACCTCACCGGTGAACTCACCGGAGTGGTCGAGCAGCCGCGCGTAGGCGGTGCCGGCGCCCGTGACCACACCCTGGATCACGGCCTGGTTGGACAGATCGATCCCGGCGGGCAGAGCGATCGTCTGCTCCGGGGCTCCGCATCCCTGCGCGGCGCTCATCGGGCCTCCCCCAGCTCGATCGGCACGCCGACGAGCGAGCCGTACTCGGTCCACGAACCGTCGTAGTTCTTCACGTTGGACTGGCCGAGCAGCTCGTGCAGCACGAACCAGGTGTGCGCCGAGCGCTCGCCGATGCGGCAGTAGGCGATGGTGTCCTTGCCGAAGTCGACGCCGGCCTGCTGGTAGAGCGCGCGCAGGTCGTCGTCGGTCTTGAACGTGCCGTCGTCGTTGGCCGCCTTGGACCACGGGATGTTGCGGGCGGTGGGCACGTGGCCCGCGCGCTGCGCCTGCTCCTGCGGCAGGTGGGCCGGGGCGAGCAGCTTGCCGGTGAACTCGTCGGGCGAGCGGACGTCGACCAGGTTGAGCTTGCCGATGGCGGAGACCACGTCGTCGCGGAAGGCGCGGATCGCGGTGTCCTGGTCCTGGGCGACGTACTGCGTCTTGGCCCGCTGCGGGACGTCCTTGACCAGCTCGCGCGAGTCGAGCTCCCACTTCTTGCGACCGCCGTCGAGCAGCTTGACGTTGTCGTGGCCGTACAGCTTGAAGTACCAGTAGGCGTAGGACGCGAACCAGTTGTTGTTGCCGCCGTAGAGCACGACGGTGTCGTCGTTGGAGATGCCGCGCTCGGACAGCAGCGTCTCGAAACCGGTCTTGTCGACGAAGTCACGGCGGACGGGATCCTGGAGGTCCTGCCTCCAGTCGATCTTGACGGCGCCACGGATGTGGCCCTTGTCGTAGGCGCTGGTGTCCTCGTCGACCTCGACGAGCACGACGCCTGGCGTGTCGAGGTTGGCCTCGACCCAGTCGGCATCCACCAGGACGGCGGCGCGGCTCATTGGTGAACCTCCCATGTGGCGGCGGGCAGTAGACGGCGAATCAGCAGGTACGTCTCGCAGCCGAGACAGAGTCCGAAGGCTGCGTTGAGGAAGGCGGCGAGGAGAGCCGCGGCCGTGGCCCCGAGGGCCAGCGGCGTGATCCCGGCGACGAATCCGACCAGCCCCATGACCGCGAAGGCCAACCCCACACCCTGCGCGAACCGCGGCGGGCGGGCGTCCTCCGTCACCTTCGGCGCGCTCTTGACGAGCGTCCGGAAGACCATCCCGTACGGTGAGCGGCCCGCCGCCCCCAGCGCGAACACCACGGCCTGGGCGGCGAGCAGCCACGCGCTTCCCGTCACGATGACGAGAGCGAGGACCAGGGTGGTGACGGCCGCGCCGAAGCGCAGCGCTCTAGGGTCGGCACGCATCTAGGGATGCTCCCTGAAGGGGTCGGGTTGAGGCGGATCAGAAGTCCGCGCGAGACCGTCCTCAGGCAGCGCGACAGAGCGCGGTGGCTACGCGGCAGAAATCAACCGCGCGCCGCTTCGTCAGCAGCTCTGTCGAAAGGTTCATGCGGATGACACTACTCGTCGTCTCGCCATCTGTCACATCTCGTCCGGTTCTTGAGACGACGACGTCTCGGGAAGCGGCTCCGCGGGTGGCACGGCGGTCGCGAGGGCGGTCAGCACGTCGGCCTTGCGCGGCTGGCCAGAGCCCCTTTTCACGATATTTCCGGACGGGTCGAGGACGAGAACGGTCGGGGTGCGCAGGATGTCCAGCTCCCGCACCAGGTCCAGCCGCGACTCCGCGTCGATCTCGACGTGCGCGACCCCGGGCACGAGCGCGCTCACGTCGGCCAGGACGCGCCGCGTCGCCCGGCACGGCTGGCAGAACGCGGTGGAGAACTGCACGAGCGTCGCCCTCGGCCCGAGGGGCGCGCCCAGCACGTCGGCGCTGAGGCGGTCACCGGCCCGGTCACCGGTCGGGTCGCCGGCCGTGTCACCGGTACCGGCACTGGCCCGGCCGGCGGACCCGTCGCGCATGCGTCCGTCGCGGCGCAGCCGTACCACCCCGATTCCCGTCCCCAGCGCCAGCGTCGCCAGCACCACCCACACGCCCGTCATCGCCAGGTGCAACCACGCCCGCGGCGACGGCATTCCGGCCCGGTCAGCTCCGGGGCCGGAGACCTTCCCTCAGCTTCGCGGGCCGGAGACCTCCCCTCAGCTCCGCGGGCCGGAGACCTTCCCTCAGCTCCGCGGGCCGGAGACCTTGACCAGCACCTGCCGCGAGGCGGCGTCCACCACCTCGAACCTGGCGATGTCCTTCACCGGGATCCACGTCCGGCTGGCGTAGACGGGCTTGTCCTCGTAGTTCCTCCGGCCGACCGTCCAGGTGTCCGTGACGTCGCGCCGCCCGTCGCGGCCGACCACCACCAGCCGGCACGTCTTGCCGGCCGGCATCCCCGACACCTTCACCGAAAGCCCCGTCCCGCGTGAGCCGGGGAACACCGCCACGCTGGCGTAGTAGCCGGACGACCGGTCCCGGCCCGCGAACTCCTGCCCGCTCGCCTTGGCCGACGGCGTCGGCGTCGCGCTCGCCTCCGGCTGGGGCTCGGCCATGATCCGCGGCTGCTCGTCCTGCGCCTTCGCCCGCGGCTCCTGGGTCGCCTTGGGGCGCGCCGCCTCGCCCGACGCGCGGGCGGAGTCCTCGGCGCTGGAGGCGTCCCCGCCGGGCCGGGACGCCGCCGGGGCGGAGGCGGTCGACGCGTTCTGCTCCGGGGTTCCGACGGCCGTCCACACGGCGCCGCCCGCGACGATCGCCGCCGCGGAGGCGGCCACCACCATGAGCATCCGGCCCCTGCGGTGACGCTTGGCGCGCGCGTTCAGCAGCCGGTCGAGCACCTGACGCGGCGGGCTGGTCACCAGCTGCACGTCACGCTCGGACACCTTGCCGAGGAACGCCGACACGCCCTCCAGCTCCATCAGCTCGGCGCCGCACGCCTCGCAGGTCGCCAGGTGGGCGTCGATCTCCAGCGCCTCGTCGGGCTCCAGCGCCCCCAGCGCGTGGGCGCCCAGCGAGATCCGCACCTCCTCGCACGTCATGGCGCCAGCCCCCGCTCCTCCAGGGCGAGCTTCAGCGCCCGCAGCGCGTAATAGGTGCGCGACTTGACCGTGCCGGGCGGTATGCCCAGCGTGGCCGACGCCTCCTTCACCGATCGCCCCCGGTAGTAGACCTCCAACAGCACCTCGCGGTGCTCGGGTCGCAGCACGGCCAGCGCCTCCGCCACGGCCCACGACTCGACCGCCCGCTCCAGCTCGTCGTCCGCGGGGACGACGGCCAGCGCCTCGTCGCCGGTCTCCTGCGGACGCGACTTGCGCGCGCGGTGCTGGTCGACCACGAGATTGCGGGCGACGGTGAACAGCCAGGCACGAATGGGGCGGCCGGAGAGGGCCTCGGGGTGTCGCCACGCCCTCAGCAACGTCTCCTGCACCACATCCTCCGCCCGTCCGGCATCGCCGGTCAGTCGCAGCACGTAACCGTAGAGCGGCCCCGCGTGCTCGTCGAAAAGGGTCCGCACGAGCTCCTCGTCGGCGGTGCCTGCTGGACTCACGCCCTCATCACGTACGGCGGGGCGGGAAGGTTCAGCACCGCGCGGGAATCCCTGACGCGCGGCGCCGTCATCCCGCGAGGAGCCGTCCACCGGGCACCGTCGATTCTCCTGTGAGGTCAGAGCCGCTGACCGCTGAGCGGCACGTTCTCCGCCTCGGCGGAGAACTCCAGTCCGGCCGCCACATTGCGCACCCCCGTCACCTTCACGTCGAACGGCAGGTCGCCCTTGAACGGGATCGTGTAGCTGACCAGCCCGGCGATCGCGTCGGGCACCCCGTCGATCTTCTGCGCCCGCAGCCGGATGCCGCCGTCGGCCACCTCGATCTTCATCTCGGCGTCGAACTTCACCTTGTTCACCCCGACCGCCACCTCACCCGACGCGACGAGCCGCGACCCGTTCCCGCTGATCTTGACGCCCTTCGGGGCGTACTTGTCGATCGTCTCGCTCGTCAGCGTGCCGCGGACCGTCAGCCGCCCGGCCCGGACGTCGGCGCGGTTCTGGAGCACGTCGGCGAGCGGCGCCGTCACGTCGTAGGCGGTGCCCTGGAGGTTCTCCACCGGCACGCCGCCGTAGGTGAGCGTGCCCAGGTCGAAGCGCACCTCCGGGTAGTGGCCCGAGACGGCCTGGGTGAGGAACGGGATGCCCTCGATCGTCACCTTGGGCTGCCGGTCGAGGTCGGCGGAGGCCGCGATCCGGGTGGACAGGTCCCGCTCCACGCCCGCGACCGCCACACGGTCCACGACGGCGAGGATGACTCCCAGCAGGATCAGGAAAACGAGCAGTTTGCGCATCGGGCTCCCTGTCTCAGGCCATGGATCATGAGCTTATCGAGTGGAATGCCCCTTCCCCGCAGAGCCGCCCGCTCACCGGCTCCGGCGGCCCGGCTGGAGCCGTCAGCCGCCCGCGAAGGGGGGCAGGATCTCGACCGTCGCCCCCTCGGCGAGCACCACGGTGTCATGGGCTCGCTTCCCGACCGGGGAGCCGTCGACGAGGAATGACGAACGGCTCACCACCCGCGCGAGCTCGGCGCGATTCCGTGTGATTTTTGTCATGAGTTCGGCAAGGGTCGCCGCCTCGAACGACTCCTCGGCGACACCGGCCGCTTCCCGCGCCGCGGCCCAATACCGCACTTTTCCAGTAGACATGGCAACCTCATACTCGCAAACGTGCCGTCGTGCGACATCCTTAACATTGTTGTCGCAGGTAAAACGCTGTTCATCTGTTGGACGCCCCATGGACGCGACATTCGCGTGGGTTATCCTCCCCTACAGGACCTGGGCGATGTAGCCCCCGGGTCCTTGCGTGTTTGAGGAGGCCGAAATGAGCAACCTGCTCCTGCTGACCAACGCCCTCGAGCCGTCCTCCGAGGTGCTGCCGGCGCTGGGGCTGCTGCTCCACTCGGTCCGAGTCTCCCCCGCCGAGGCGTCCGCCCTCATCGACGCGCCGCCGGTCGACGCCGTGCTGGTGGACGCCCGCAAGGAGCTCGCCCACGCCAAGAGCCTCTGCCGGCTGATCCGCACCACCGGCATCGACTGCCCGCTCCTCGTCATCGTGACCGAGGGCGGGCTCGCCGCGATGACCGCCGAGTGGGGCGTGGACGACGTGCTGCTCGACAGCGCCGGCCCGGCCGAGGTCGAGGCGCGGCTGCGCATGGCGACCGGCCGCATCTCGCAGGCCGGCGGCGAGGACGTGCCCGACGAGATCCGCAGCGGCGACCTGTCCATCGACGAGGCCACCTACACGGCCCGGCTGCGCGGGCGGGTGCTCGACCTCACGTTCAAGGAGTTCGAGCTGCTCAAGTACCTCGCCCAGCACCCCGGCCGGGTGTTCACGCGGGCGCAGCTCCTGCAGGAGGTGTGGGGGTACGACTACTTCGGCGGCACCCGCACGGTGGACGTCCACGTGCGGCGGCTGCGGGCCAAGCTCGGCACGGAGTACGAGTCGCTGATCGGCACGGTGCGCAACGTCGGCTACCGCTTCGTCCCGGACCGCGCCGACACGGCCGACGTCTGATCTCGTACGCGCCGGAGGCCCGCTCCCCGAGCTCGGGGAACGGGCCTCTTCGGTCGGTGCGGGTCAGCTCGTCACGGTGATGCGGTTCGTGGCGGGCGGGGCGATCGGGCTGTTCTCGCCCAGGTGGTCGACGAACGCGTCGATGTCCAGCGGGCCGCTCCAGATGTCGGTGCCGTCCCTGAAGGCGAGGAACGCGTCCCCGCCGCCGACCAGGAAGTTGTTGGCCGCGACACGGATCTGCTGGGTGTCCGTGACCGGAGTGCCGTCGATGCGGATGTCCGACACCTTCGAGCCCCACGGGGCCGAGGTGCTGTAGGTGTAGGTCAGGTTCGCCGACGGCTGCAGGATCTTGGTGAACGCCTGGTTGTTGGGCCCGCCGGTGAACTGCTGCTCCAGCACCGTCTTGAGCTGCGCGCCCGTCAGCGTGACCACCTGCATGAGGTTGTTGAACGGCTGCACGGTGAACGCCTCGCCGTAGGTGACGACGCCGTCGCCCTCGCCGGCCGAGGAGCCGGCGTAGGTCAGGGACGCGCGGACGCCACCCGGGTTCATGAGCGCGATCTGCGCGTTCCCGCCGGTCCTGGTGGCGGCGAGCTGCGCGTCCGCGATGAGGTCGCCCAGCGGCGTCTCCCCGCTCGGCGTGGCCGCGTTCGGGATGTCGGCCGTGATCCGGCCCACGGGCTTGTTGGCGACCGGCGCGACCCGGTCCTTCCAGGTCTGCACGAACGCGGAGATCTCCGGGTCCGCGGCGACCGTACGCGTCACGACGTGGTTGTCCGCCACGACCGAGGAGCGCACGACGTCACGCGTGCGGACGTCCACGTTCAGGTCCACCTGCGTGATGACGCGGCCGAACGAGCCGCCCTGCGAGTAGAGGCGGTCCTGGCCGGCCGGGTCCTTGACCTTGCACAGGTACGCCTGGTGCGAGTGGCCGCTGAGCACCACGTCGATCTCGGGGTCCACCTGGGTGGCGATGCGGTTGCCCGCCCCCGGGACGGCGCTGCACGCGTCGGGCGACTGCCCCGGAGTGACCTGGTCGCCCTCGTGCACGAGCACGACCTGGGCCTTCACGCCGAGGAGCTTGAGCACCTTGGAGGCCACGTTCGCGGCCTTGACCTCGTCGACGAACTTGAGGTCCTTGATGCCCTCCGCCGTGACGATGCCCGGGGTGGTCTGCGTGACCAGGCCGATGAAGCCGACCGGCACGCCGTTCATCCACTTGACGCTGACGGGCGGCAGCGCAGGGACGCCCCAGTCGGACAGCAGCTTCTCGACCGCGGGCCGGCTCCCCAGCGCCGCCAGCGCGTCGGACTTCTCGCTCGGGTTCTTGAACAGCACGTTCGCGCCCACGTAGTCGTACTGGGCGCCCTTCCACTCCCCGGCGGGCGAGCAGCCGTCGACCGGGTGGCAGCCGCCCTTCATGATCCGGCGCAGCTCGGCGTAGCCCTCGTCGAACTCGTGGTTGCCGACCGCGGCGACCTTCAGCCCGAGCTTGCCGAGGAACTCGACGGACGGCTCGTCGTGGTAGGCCGCCGAGATCAGCGGGGTGGCGCCGATGAGGTCGCCCTGGGCCACCGCGATGGTGTTCTTGTCGGCGTGGGCCTTCATGTGGGTGGCGATGTAGGCGGCTCCACCCGCCTCCACGGTGGCGCCGTTCTCGTCGACCATGCGGCCGGACGAGCCCGTGGGCGGTTCGAGGTTGCCGTGGAAGTCGTTGAGGGCGAGCAGGCGGACGGGAACCGTCCGGGGGGCCTGCTGCGCGTCCGCCGGTGCCACGGCCAGCAGGGCCGTGGTGGTGGCGACGGCTCCGGCGACCGCGAGCCGGAGGAGGGAACGAGACGTCATGGCCCAAGACGTTACGGTGCGAAGCTTTGCAGCCAATGTCGCAAAGGTAACGATTCGCCAGCCGATGCCATGGCGTGATTTGCCAGTCTTACGCCTAGAGTTCGAGCTGTGACGGCACGCGTGGAAGTCAGACAAGGGCTCGATGACCAGGAAATCAACGACGTGCTCGCGCTCGTCGAGGCGGCGACGGAGGCCGACGGCGTCCGGCCGCTGAACGAGCACGTCATGCTCCACCTGCGCTACGGCGGCGACCCCCGCGCCCGCTCGCTGCTGCTGCACGCCGGCGACGCGCTCGTGGGCTACGCGCACGTGGACCCCACCGACGAGGTCGAGGGCCCGAGCGGGGAGCTCGTCGTCCACCCGGCGTACCGGCGCCAGGGGCACGGCCGGCGGCTGCTGCGGGCCGTGCTCGACGAGGCAGGGGGCCGGCTGCGGCTGTGGGCGCACGGCGACCACGAGGGGGCCGGGGCGCTGGCCGCCTCCCTGGGACTCCAGCGGGTCCGGTCACTGTGGCAGATGCGCCGGTCGCTGTTCGCGCCGCTGGCGCCGTACACGCTGCCCGACGGGGTGCGGCTGCGGACCTTCGAGCCCGGGCAGGACGAGGAGGACTGGCTCAAGGTCAACGCCGCCGCCTTCGCCCACCACCCCGAGCAGGGCGCGTGGAGCCTCGACGACCTGCTCAGGCGGGAGCGGGAGCCGTGGTTCGACCCGGCGGGCTTCTTCCTGGCCGTCCGCGGCGAGCGGCTCGTGGGGTTCCACTGGACGAAGATCCACGGATCCTCCGACCACGGGCACGAGCCGCTCGGCGAGGTGTACGTCGTGGGCGTCGACCCCTCCCAGCAGGGCACCGGCCTGGGCAAGGCGCTGACGCTGGCCGGGCTGAGCCACCTGCGCTCGCGCGGGCTCGCGCAGGCGATGCTCTACGTGGACGGGACGAACACGGCGGCGATCCGGCTGTACGAGTCGCTCGGCTTCGCCCGGTGGGACGCCGACGTCATGTACGCCGCCACTGTGTCCTGACGGCCGGACCTATTCCACCATCCAGTGCAGGGCGAAGTAGGTCACGGCGGCCACCAGCGCCGCCGCCGGGATCGTGAGGATCCAGGCGGTCACGATGTTGCCCGCCACGCCCCAGCGCACGGCCGAGAGCCGCTTGGTGGAGCCGACGCCCATGATGGCGCTGGTGATGGTGTGGGTGGTGGAGATGGGCGCGCCGAACCCGATCGCCGCGGCGTACAGGACCGTCGCCGCCGCGGACTCGGCCGCGAAACCCTGCGGCGGGTCCAGGGCGATGATGCGCCGGCCGAGCGTCCGCATGATGCGCCAGCCTCCGGCGTACGTGCCGAGCGAGATGGCGCCCGCGGCGGAGATGATGACCCACTGCGGAATCGGGTCCGACTGATCGGCGTAGCCGCCGACGACGAGGGCCAGGAAGATCACACCCATCGTCTTCTGCGCGTCCTGCAGGCCGTGGCCGAGGGCCATGGCGGCGGCCGAGACCGTCTGGGCGTACCGGAAGCCGCGGTTGGTCTTGCCCGGCTGCGCGCGGCGGAAGATCCAGTAGATGGCGATCATGATCGCGGCGGCGAGCGTGAAGCCGAGGAGCGGGGAAAGGATCATGGGGATGACGACCTTCTCCACCACGCCGTCCCAGTGCACGATGCTGGCCGAGGCCAGCGCCGAGCCCACGAGGCCGCCGATCAGAGCGTGGCTGGAGGAGGAGGGCAGTCCGAAGTACCAGGTGATGAGGTTCCAGGCGATCGCGCCGACCAGTGCGGAGGCCACGATGACCAGGCCGTGCGAGCCCTGTGGGGCGTCGATGATGCCCTTGCCGACGGTCTGCGCCACCTGGGTGCCGAGGTGGGCGCCGATGAAGTTCATCGCCGCGGCCATGAACAGCGCGGCCCTGGGGGTGAGGGCGCGTGTGGAGACCGAGGTCGCGATGGCGTTCGCCGCGTCGTGGAAGCCATTGGTGTAGTCGAAGGCCAGCGCCACGACGACCACGCCGATGACGAGGGCGAGCGTGAGATCCACGGGGCTTAGCTTTCCTTGACCGCGATCGACTCGACGGTGTTGGCCACGTGCTCGAAGGCGTCGGCCGCCTCCTCGAGGGCGTCGATGACCTCCTTCATCTTCATGACCGTCAACGCGTCGTACTCGCCGCTGAACAGCTTGGCCAGCAACCGGCGATAGACCTGGTCACCCTGGTTCTCCAGGCGGTTGACCTCGATCCAGTACTCGTTGAGGTTCTTCATCGAGCGCAGCCGCGGCATCGCCTCCGCGGTCAGCTCGGCCGCCCGCTCCAGCACCTCGACCTGGCGCACGACGTCCTTGGGCAGGTGGTCGAGCTGGTAGAGGACGATGAGGTCGGAGGCCGCCTCCATGGCGTCCATCACGTCGTCGAGGTTCGAGGCGAGGCGGTAGATGTCCTCGCGGTCGAACGGCGTGATGAAGCTCTCATTGAGCCGGTTCATGATCGCGTGGGTGCGGTCGTCGCCCGCGTGCTCGCACGCGCGCATCTTCTCGGCCAGGGCTTCCCTGTCCGACCCGTCGCTGATGATCTCTACCAGCAGGCGGGAAGCAGTGACCAGGTTGTTCGCCGAGTCGGCGAACAGGTCGTAGTAGCTGTCCTCACGTGGCGTGAGACGCAGGCGCACGTCGTTCTCCAGATGTGCGGGGATGGTCCGTGGAAGAGGGTACGGCTTACCAGGCGAAATGCGAACTTCATGTCCCCTTCTCCTAGTCGTTACCCTCCGTATGTTCTGCGACACCGGGGCACCTGACGGTCCGGGGGCACACTCGCTGGGGACTTGTTCTGCCTTACGGTCACCATCTTCGTGAGTTTCCTTCCAGACCGCCAGCCTGGTCAGATGTCGTAACTGGAGCTTCACCTTCCCCGGAACGGGGGGAGGATCACGGCGACGGGCGAGAGGGCGCGGTTTTGCGCTCTCAGGGGATTGTCGGTCGTGTCGTCCGGCGCCTTGCCGGGCGTTCCGGACGTGTCACCCGGGGTGGCATCCCCAAAGCGTTGGAGCGACATGCGGCAGGTGGGTTCGGCGGGGGTGGCTGGACGTCAGATGGGGGTGCGGTGGAAGTCACGGAAGGACCGGGACGGCGTCGGACCCCGCTGGCCCTGGTACCGCGACCCGTACTTCTCGGACCCGTACGGATGCTCCGCCGGCGAACTCAGCCGGAACACGCACAGTTGCCCGATCTTCATCCCCGGCCACAGCTTGATGGGCAGGGTTGCCACGTTCGACAGCTCCAGCGTCACGTGCCCGCTGAACCCCGGGTCGATGAACCCCGCCGTCGAATGCGTCAGCAGCCCCAGCCGCCCCAGCGAACTTTTTCCCTCCAACCTGGACGCCAGGTCGCCGGGAAGCGTGATCACCTCGTACGTCGAAGCCAGCACGAACTCGCCGGGGTGGAGGATGAACGGTTCATCCCCGTCCGGCTCCACCATGCGCGTCAGATCGGGTTGCTCGATGGACGGGTCGATGTGCGGGTACTTGTGGTTCTCGAAGACCCGGAAGTACCGATCGAGCCGCACGTCGATGCTGGAAGGCTGGAGCATGTCCTGATCGAACGGATCTAGCGCCAGCCGTCCCGAGTCGATCTCGCTCAGGATGTCACGGTCAGAGAGCAGCACGTGGAGCAACCTACCGTGTGCGGGCTTGCTGAAGTGGGCTGGGTTTCCGCTACAGTGGGACCGCGGCTCCGGCCGATGCGGGTGTAGTTCAATGGCAGAACATCAGCTTCCCAAGCTGACAGCGCGGGTTCGATTCCCGTCACCCGCTCCACCTCGCGCCTTTTCGAGCTCAACGGCATGGCCTTCTCGTATGGAGCGCTACGCGCCACAGGGAATCAGACTGCGTCCAAGTGGGGGCGCGACCCCCACACCCCAGCCTCACTTCATCGCCTTCCCGATGGGGCGCTTCGCGCCAAAGGGCTCAGACAGCGCCTGATTGGGGCTCCGCCCCAAACCCCCCGTCGAGGGGCTCCCGCCCCTCGAGCTCCCCGGCTCGTTGCCCACCTCGTCAGGCGAAAGCCTCGTGCGGATGAGACGAAAGATCAGCACAACGCGGCCCGCGGCGAAGAAGAACTGGAGCGGTGAGAGCTGTCCACCTGCGCCACAGCAGCTCTCACCGCTCCAGAGGCACAACGGCGAGGAGCCTCCCGGTATCAGCCGCCACCGTGCCGCCTATCGCGCTTCGCCCCGCAACAGCGCGGTCCAGACCGTCTCCGCTTCCTTGACCAACCACCGGCAGGTCTCTCGGACCTCCGGCGCGCCGTGGAGCCGATCGATTCCCGTCACCCGCTCTCAGAGCGAAAAGCCAGGTCAGGAATGATGTCCCGCCCCGGCTTCGGTCGTTTCCAGGGCTCTTTTCAATCTCCCGTACAGTTGGCTCACCGAAGCGAGTACGCCCGCCGAGCCGCGGCCTCCCTCATCGTCAGTCCTGTTGATGTGGCGGTCGAACGCATCCATGATCGCTTTGTCGGCACCTCTTCACGGCGTGCCACGACCACCCAGCGCGTATGCGTGTTGAACCCCCTGCGCCCGCAACGGTCCGCCGTTCGCACCGGGAAGAGCGGCGCCCCCGGCTCGTTGCTGACGTAGGTGCTCACGTGCTCCGGAAGCGCGGGATGATCGCCTGCGCGATGCCGTCACCCGCTCCCAGCTTGAAGGCCCAAGTCAGGAGTCGAATCCTCGCCCGCGCCTTGATCGTTTCGGCAAACTTGTCGGACCCGCGTCGTGAGCGTTCTCAGAAGCAGCACATACTGGAGGGGATGAAGCCAGCAAGCGGCGAGTCCCGCCGTCACCTGTCCACAAGCCCCTTCAAACCCCCGCCACCCAGCCCGCCTGTCGAGCAGTTCAGTGTGGGCGACCAGGTGACCCACGACCGGTATGGCCTTGGTGTCGTCACCGGTGTAGAAGACGAGGTCGCCGTGGTCGTCGATTTCGGATCACGGCAGGAACGAATCACCACGCCATTCAACAAGCTGTACAAACTCTGAGATCACTGCACCGCGGGGAAGCACACAGCGTGGCGCTTCCCAAGCGGACGATCATGAACCGACCCGGACGGCTCTGAACAGCCAGGATGAGAGGCTGCCCAAGCTGACAGCGCAGGTTCGACTGCCGTCATCCGCTCCACCTCGTGTCCGAGCTCAGCGGCATGGCCTTCCCCCACAGGGGCGCTACGCGCCTCGGGGGACTCAGACAGCGACTGAGGGCTCTGAAGGCGTCAGCCGGTAAGGAGCCGTCGACGCTCTCGGCTCCGGTGAGAGGTCAGTCTCGGCGACGGAGGTAAACGCGTGCTCACGTGAACGGGCCTCAGGCCACCTGCGGTGCGTTCGGTTCCGGTGCGAACGCTGACGCGGTACGGATCGGGCAAGCCTTGTCAGCCGGTCAGGCATCCGGCCATGCTCTTGGCATGTCGCCGGACTCCTCCGAACGAGCAGGGCTGCTTCGAGAGACGATCCGCGCGGAGGCCGGGCGGATGGACCGGCAGCACGCGCGGTGCGGCGCTGATGTCAGCGATGTACGGCGTGGGCAACTTCACCGGCCCGGCGCTCGGTGGCCTGTTCGCCAGCTGGGCGTGCGGCGCCTGGCGTTCGCGGCAATGGCGGTGCTCGCGGCCTTGTGCGCAGCGATGGTGCCCCGCGTGATGCCGCCCGGCGAACGCAGCGACGTGCGCCCGCCGATCCCCGCCGTGTCGCTGTCGCTGGTCATGGCGGCCGCGGGTGCCGTGAGTGTGGCGGGGGTGCTGCCGGGCACGCTCGCGAAGGCCGCGGGCATCGCAGGGGCGTTACTGCTGATGACCGGGTTCGTCGTCCATGAGCGGCGGAGCGAACTGCGGGTCTTCCCGCAGGCGACGTACCGGAAGGGATCGTCGCTGAAGTGGGTCTACCTGACGCTGGGGCTGCTGTCCTTCGGCGTCGCGGTCGAGTCGTTCCTGCCGTTGTTCGGTCAGCGGCTGGCAGGGTTGCCACCGCTGGTGGCGGGGTTCTTCGCCGCGGCGATCTCGCTGGGGTGGTCACTCACTCAGATCGGCAGTTCTTCGGTGAGCGGGGACCGCGGGGTGCGGCGGTTGTGCGTGCTCGGCCCCGGACTGCTGGCTCTCGGTCTGCTCGTCCAGGGGCTTCTGCAGCGCGAGGACACGCCGATCTGGCTGGTGGCCGTCTGGGTGCCGGTGCTGCTGGTCGCGGGTTCGGGCATCGGCCTGGCCTACCCGCACCTGTCGGTGGCCGCGATCTCCAGCACCCGCGACCCGGAAGAAGGACAGCGGGCGGCCGCGGCGATCGCCACGGTGACGAGCCTGTCAATCGCGTTCGGGACGGCGGTCGCGGGGGTTCTGCTCAACCTTGGCGGTGAGTCGATACTCGACTCGGCACGGTACGTGCTGTTCGGGCTGCCGATCATCGGCGTCCTGACCGCACGGGCGGCGAATCGCACGAGCCGGATGGAGCAGGCTGACCAGGCCCCGCTCCACCAGGGTTGAGGAAGGCTCAGCCGGTGTGGAGGGTCCGGAAGCGATCGGGTTCCGCCGGGTCTCGATCCACGACTTGGACCGGCGTCCAAGCCCATTGCCAGACGCTGATGCCTGGCGCGCGGGAGAACGAGATCTGCCCGCGGGTGCCTTCGACTGCGACGCGCGGCCAGGCTGCGGCGATGCGCGCCCGGTCCGCGCCGTGAGAACGCAGCACGTCGGCGAGGACGGCGATCGTGTCGTAGCCCTCGAAAGCGACGAAGGAGGGCGCTTCGGCCAGCCGTTCACGAAGGGCCGTCTCGACTCGTGCACCGAGTGGGCTGAGGCGCTCCGGCAGGTAGCGCAAGAACGGGACCGCGGCGCTGTCGTCGCCCAGCGACGTCGCCCATTCGGCGAACTCCGGTTGCCCGGCCGGAGCACCGATCATGATCCCGGCGAGGCGCTGGTCGTGGCGGACGGACTTGACGATCGACACGGCCGGCTCCGGGTGGCCGACCAGAAGAAGGAGGGCTGTCGCGCGATCGCCGACGAGTTCGTCGCACACGGCCGCGGGGGCGAGCGCGCGCATGTCGAGTTCGGTGACGGTGCCGCCGCGTGGGGCGAGGTAGTCCCGCAGAATGCGGGCCCCGGACGCCCAGTAGACGCTCGCATCGGCCGCTACGGCGATTCGGCTGTGCCCCGCGGTGAGGAGGAAGTCCGCGTAGATCTGCCAGCCGTGGGACTGCGCCGGGGCGAGGCGCGCGACCCATTCCGTTGGCTGTTCGGTGAGCGCGTCGAGAACCGCTGACGAGCAGAGGAACGGCAGGCCGAGGGCGTCGGCCCTGGCGGCGGCGGCGCGAGCGACGACGCTGTGATACTCCCCCGCCAAGGCGGCCACGCCCAGGCGAGCCAATTCATCCACGGCCGCCGCGCCCTTCTGTGGATCAGCCGCGGTATCTCGGACGACCAGCTCGAGTGGTCGTCCGACGATCCCGCCGGCGTCATTGACGTCGCGGACGGCCAGTTCGAGTCCGGCGAGCAGATGCCGGCCCGCCTCGGCCCAGCCAGGCCGGGTCAGCGGAACGAGAGCGCCGATCTGGACGGTTGATTCGTCAGCCCGCTCCGCTCCAGGTGGCGATGGTCGCGTATTCATGCGTTGACGTCTCCCGTGTGACGGTCGGTTGCAGTTCGCCCGGATCGCAGGGCGAACGTCCCGGTCAGCCGGCGGAGGGCGTTGACGTGGGGGGCAAGGGCAGGCATCTGGTCATCCGGACGTGCAGGTTACCTACGGACAAGCCCGCGATCTAGTCGCCCGCGCGCGTATGCGCTCGCGTCACCGACTGTCAGCCGCACGTAGCCGATGCGGACGCACGTGGTTGTCGCGCCCGCGGCAGGGCGGTGAAACGTCGGGTCGAGACGGAGACGAGAAGTCCTAGTGCGGCGTAGGCCGCGCCGAGCAGGCCGGCGGCCGGCCATCCCGCGGTGCTGTAGGCCCAGGTGGTGGTGATCGCGCCGAGCGCGGAGCCGAGGGAGTAGAAGGCCATGTAGGCCCCGATGACGCTGCTGCTCTGGTCGGGACGGGCGGTGGTGAGCAGGTGCTGGCTGCTGACGTGAACGGCTTGCACCGCGAAGTCCAGGACGACGACGCCGACGATCAACAGCCACAGCGATGACCCCGCCTGTGCGATCAGCAGCCATGAGGCTGTGAGCAGGGCCAGCGACCAGCCGGTGACCGAGGGCGCCAGGCCCCGGTCGGCCCATCGGCCGGCCCGGGCCGCGCCGAGCGCCCCGGTGAGACCGGCGAGTCCGAACAGTCCGATCTCGGTCGTGCCGAAGTGCCACGGCGCGTCGCCGAGCGGGAGCGCCAGCCCACTCCACAACGTGCCGAAGGAGGCGAACAGGAAGAACGCCACCATTCCCCGGCTGAGGAAGAGCCGATCGCCGACGACCAGACGACCCAGTGATGACAGCAGTTGCCCGTACCGGGCTCGGGGGCGGCGGATGTCGGCCGCGAGGGTGAGTCGGGCGGCGAGTGCGAGCGTCACGCAAAGCCCGGCGATGACGAGGTAGACCGTGCGCCAGTCGGTCAGCTCGCCCAGTGTGCCCGCGACCACCCGCACACCGAGGATCCCGATGACCACGCCCGAGGTGACCGCTCCGATGTTGCGGCCGCGCTCGCCGGCCGGTGAGACGGCGGCGACGTAGGCCACCGTGATCTGGACGACCACGGCGAACAGTCCGGCCACGGCCAGGCCCGCGATCGCGATGCCACCACTGGGCGCGGCGGCGGCCACCCCCGCACCTACTGCCGTGAGCAGCAGGTGCACCGTGATGAGCCCGCGGCGGTCGAACAGGTCGCCGAGCGGGACCAGTAGCACCAGCCCCGCGAGGTAGCCGATCTGGCCGGCGGCGACCAGCCACCCCAGTGCTCCGCCCCTCAGGCCGAGGTCCTCGCCGGCGGCCTCGAGGACCGGCTGGATGCCGTAGATGGCCGACACCGCCACCGCGCACACCAATGCGAGAACGGCCCGCTGTCTCCCGGTCGATCCTGACGACATATCACCCTCCAATGAGTTGCAAAATGCAACCTATTCGAGGCTAGGGCATACTGGTTTCAGAACGCAACTGATCGCGGAGGGGGCCGGTGGACGTCACACTCGCCGCAGGAAGCGCTTGGACCGACCCGACCTGCCCGGTCGCACGGACCGTCGACCTCATAGGCGACCGGTGGAGCCTGCTGATCATCCGCGACGCGATGGACGGGGCGACGACCTTCACCGAGTTCCTTCAGCGGCTGGGGATCGCCCGCAACATCCTCACCGACCGGCTCCGCAAGCTCGTCGAGCACGGCATCCTTGACAAGAGCGCCGCCGCCGACGGCAGACGCCACACGTACCGGCTCACCGAGGCCGGGCAGGACCTCTTCACGGCCGTCGTCGCCCTCCGCCAATGGGGCGAGCGCCACGCCTTCGCCCCAGACGAGCCGCACTCCGTCCTCGTCGACGACCAAGGGCGGGAGCTTCGCGAACTCCACCCGCTCGGCCAAGACGGCGCGCCGCTCTCCGCCGAGGCGTCGCACGTTCGGAGAACCGCCTGAGCCCAGCCGCGACAGACCCGTCCCCGGCTCCGAAGGACAGCACTCCGGGCGATTAACGGCTCTATCGGCAACTATGCCAACCTTTATGCCCATGCACATCCGATCGGGTACCAGCGCCGACGCCGAGCACATCGCGGAGCTCCACACGCACAGCTGGCTGACTGCCTATGCCGAGATCATGCCCGCCAGCTACTTGAATGGGCCGCTCCTCGACGAGCGCAAGGCCATGTGGAGCACCCGGCTCGCCACCATCGCCTCGGAACCGGATCACGCCCGCTGCGCGCTCGTTGCCGTCGACGGCGACGTCCTCCTGGGATTCGCCTATCTCGTCGCCGGAACCGACGGGCGCGTCTTGCTCGACAACCTGCATGTCCAGCCGGAGCGCAAGAAGTCCGGCATCGGCCGCCAACTCGTGCACCACGCTTTCGGCTGGGCCGCTGATCAGCACCCCGACAAGGCGGTCTACCTGGAGGTGTTGCGCGACAACGTCGCCGCGATCAGCTTTTACCGGCGTCTCGGCGGCCATCCCACCAAAGAGTTCATGGAGCGCTTCCCCGCCGGCTTCGAACTACCCGTCGTCGAGTACACCTGGAGTCCGGACATCGTCCGGGAACTTGCCGACGACCGTTCCGCTGACGATCGGCTTGTGTCCTAGACGTTGCGGACGACCAGGAGGTGCGCCCCGTAGGGCGGGCATAGTCTTCTCCGGTGAACACCCCAAGGGCCTCCTGGCGTAACACGACGCACGACTGGGCGAGCAGCGTGGACGTCGAGCACCTCTCCCATATCCGGCAGAACCCGGCCGTGTTCGCTCCGGGTGGCGTCCGGCATCTGATCCTGGAAGTCCTCGCCTACGCGGCTGACGAAGCGGAGAGCAACGGCGGGGGGCGTTGCACCGTCACCCTCCACCCCGACGGCTCGGTGTCCGTGGCGGATGACGGACGCGGCACCGACACCCGCATCGACGATCAAGGGCAAGCCGTGAAGAAGCCCGTCATGGCATCGAAAGACCTGCGCTTCTTCGACACCCCTGACGTCCAGTCGCTTCCGGATGGTCATCCGCGCCGGGGCATGTCGGTCGTCGCGGCGTCCAGCGTCTGGCTCGTCCACACCAACCGTCGCCGAGGCGGCGCCTGGACCCAGCGCTACGAGCACGGGATTCCCGTGACCGGTCTGACGCCGATCAGCGACGACGACACGACCGGGACAGTCGTCCACTTCCTCCCCGAGGAGCACTTCGGCAAGGCAAGCGAGGGCTTGGCCGGCGAGCTGATCATGCTCTCCGGCCAGTGGGGGACGTTGTCGGTCGAGGTGGACGACTGGCGCTCACGTAGACAGACAGGTTGATCTGCCGCCCAACCAGTAATCCGGTCGCCACCCACCACAATCCTCATTAGCGTGACCGAGTGCCCAGCTACCACGATCTTGTAGACCAAGCCGTCCAAGCATCTCTTCGCGGATGGGACTTCAGCTGGTTGCGCGGCAGAACAACCGGCGGGAAACCCTCCTGGGCCTACACCGAGCGAGCCTCGATGCTGCTTCCGGAAACGCGGCGACTACTCGACGTGGACACCGGCGGTGGAGAGGTGCTGGCTTCCCTGGCCCCGCTGCCCCGCCACACCGTCGCCGTCGAGGGATGGCAGCCCAACATCCCCATCGCCGCCAGGCGGCTCAGACCGTTGAACGTCACTCTGCTGGGCGCTACGGCCGACCGTATCCCCGCACGCGAAGCCGCCTTCGATCTGGTGCTCAACAGGCACGGCGCACTTGACGCAGCCGAAGTGGCGCGAGTCCTCACCGCAGGTGGCCGGCTGCTCACCCAGCAGGTAGGCAGCCGCAACGACCTGGAGCTGAACCTTGCCCTGGGCGCACCGCCCTCCGCCGATCCGGAGAGCTGGACCTTGGCCGGCGCGGTCGAGCGACTCCACGCTTGCGGGATGCGCGTGCTGGACGCCCGCGAGGAGATGATCGAGTACACCTTTCACGACATCGGCGCCATGGTCTTCCAGTTACGCGCCGTCCCGTGGCAGGTGCCCGGCTTCGATCACAACCGCTACGAGAAACCGCTACGCGTTCTCCATGAGCGCATCCGGTCCGAGGGCGGCTTCACCGTCCATGGCCACCGCTTTCTCATCGAAGCCGAACTGACATGACCACGAACGCCTGGCATCAACCTCTGGCACGCGAGCGGCGAAACCGCCTGGCAGAGCGTCTTCCATGGAGATACGCGGTCAGGCTTGAGCACAGCCCGCGCCAGGTCGAGATCCACTCCGTCACCATGGTCGACAACCGATGGTTGTCAGCCTGTCGCTTCTGTTGTTGGATCACGCGATCCGGACGCCGGTTTCATGGCTGCATGCGTAGATTGATCCCTACGGGAGACGCGGCGCGGCCGGTGGAGTTCGTCCATGACGACGCCCAGCCCGTGCCCGCCCCGGACGAGCTGTTGGTCAAGGTCGAGGCGTTCTCGCCGAATCGCGGGGAGACGTTCCTGCTGGAGAAGCCGGACCCCGGCCTGATGCCGGGCAAGGACGTCGCCGGTCTGGTCGTGCAGGCCGCCGCCGACGGCTCGGGGCCGCCGGCCGGGACCCGGGTGGTGGGCCATCCGCCGAAGGGCGGCTGGGCCGAGTACGCGGCCGTGCCCACCCACTCGATCGCCGTCCTGCCCGACGAGATCAGCACCGTCCAGGCGGCCGCCCTGCCGCTGGCCGGGATCACCGCGCTCCGGCTGCTGCGCGCGGCCGGCGCCGTGACGGGCAGGCGGGTGCTGCTGACCGGCGCCTCCGGCGGAGTGGGGCACTACCTGACCGAACTCGCCGCGGCAGCCGGGGCGGAGGTGACCGCGGTGACCGCCACGGCGGAGCGCGGTGCGCGACTGCGTGAGCTGGGCGCCGCGGCGGTCGTGCACGACGTGCGTGAGGCGGACGGGCCGTTCGACGTGGTGCTGGAGTCCACCGGCGGCGGCGCGCTGACGGCCGCGCTGGCCAGGCTGGTCCCGGGCGGCACACTGGTGTGGTTCGGCCAGGCCAGCCGTACCCCGGCGACGGTGAACTTCTTCGACCTGCTCGCCGGGCCGGAGAACGCGGTGATCCGGCACTTCCACTACGCGGGCGCGCCGTACCGTCACGACCTGGCCACCCTGGTACGCCTGATGGCCGGCGGGCGGCTGCACCCGGAGATCGGCCGTACCGCTGACTGGAGCCGGACCGCCGACGTCCTGGTCGATCTTCGGGAACGCCGTATCCGCGGCAAGGCCGTGCTGACGATCGGAGCGTCGCGATGAGCGTCGCGGAGTTCGCCGCCGCGAACCTGTCGCGCGCCACCGGAGCCGGGCTGGACCCGCACGAGTACCTGCGCGTCACCGGCGAGCTGGCCGGCCTGGAGGAATGGGGGGCGGCCTTCATGCGCGCCGCGCGCGGGCACCTGGCGCGCGCCGGGCAGGCGGCCACAGCGATCTCGGCAGGCGAGCACTACCAGGTGGCGGCGCGCTGGTTCCACTTCGCCACTCTGGGCCCGAACCCCGAGCACGCGCTCGCGGCCGCCGAGGCGGACACCGCCATGGGCCGTGCTCTCGACCTGCTGGAGCCGGGGGCGCGCCGGATCGAGGGACCGGGCTTCGCCGGGTGGCTGCGCGGCCCCGCCGATGCCACGGCCACCGCGATCGTGGTCCCCGGGCTGGACTCCGGCAAGGAGGAGTTCCACGACGTGATCGCCGCCTTGTCGCGCCGGGGGATGGCCGTGTTCGCCATGGACGGGCCGGGACAGGGGGTGCTCGCGGCCGGCACCACCGTCCGCGCCGACTACCATCGCGTGATCGGCAGGGTCATCGACGCGCTCGGCGCCGAGAGCGCGGAGCGCGTCGACCACGTCGGGCTCGTGGGGCTCAGTCTCGGCGGCTATTACGTCGCGCAGAGCGCCGCCCTTGAACCGCGTGTCGCGGCCGCGGTCACCGTCAGCGGTCCCTTCCAGCTGGACTGGGACCTCCTGCCACCTCCCGTACGGCAGCTCCTCATCCAACGCGCCGGCGGGAAAGAAGCCGACGCGGAAGAAGCGGGAGGAGAAGAAGCGGGCGGGGAAGAGGCGGCCCGCCGCTTCGCCGGCCAGGTGGACCTGTCCGGCCTCGCCCCGCGGATCACCTGCCCGCTGCTGGTGGTGGACGGCGGCCAGGACGTCATTCCAGGCGTGACCAACGGCGAGCCGCTGGCCCGGCTGGCACCACGCGGACGGTATCTGGCCGTCGCCCACGGCGACCACCTGCTCGGCAACGCCCGCCCCGACTGGCTGGCGGCGGCCGCCGACTGGTTGTCCGGAGCACTCGGGGCGCCGGCCGACGGCTCCTGAGCTGATGGCGCCAGGGTCGGCTCACCGCGGGGTCAGCGCCGCCACCATTCGTCGAGCGGGGTGACGGGGACGGCCCGCTTGTGCCGGGTGGCGAGGTACAGCGACTCCACCTTCGCCGCCAGGCCCGGCGCGACGTCGGCGCCTTCCAGATAGTCGTCGATCTGGGTGTACGTCAGGCCGAGTGCCACCTCGTCGGGCAGCGCGGGCCGGTCGTCCTCGAGGTCGGCGGTCGGCACCTTCTCCCAGACGCTCGGTGGTGCGCCCAGCTCCTGCAGCAGGGCGGCGCCCTGGCGCTTGGTCAGTCCGGTCAGCGGGGTGATGTCGACGCCGCCGTCGCCGTACTTGGTGAAGAAGCCGGTCACCGCCTCGGCCGCGTGGTCGGTACCCACGACGAGCAGGCTCAGCTGCCCGGCGATCGAGTACTGGATCACCATGCGTTCGCGGGCCTTGATGTTGCCGCGCACGAAGTCCCGCAGCTTGGGCTCGTCGCCCAGCAGTTCCCGCAGGCCGAGCGCCGTCTCGGCGGCGGCGGCGTCGGCGCTCGGCTTGACGTTCACCGTGATCGACCGGTCGGGCCGGATGAACTCCAGCGCGACCTGCGCGTCGTGCTCGTCGGCCTGCACACCGTAGGGCAGCCGCACCGCGACGAAGGTGGCCTCATGCCCCTCGGCCCGTAGTTCCTCGCTGGCCAGCTGACACAATCTGCCGGTCAGCGTGCTGTCCTGGCCGCCACTGATGCCGAGCACGTAGCCCTTGGCCGGGGTCGACCGCAGGAAGTCCTTGAGGAAGTCGACTCGTTGCCGGATCTCGACCTTGGGGACAATGGTCGCCTTGACGCCAAGTTCGGCGAGAATCTGCTGCCGTAGGTTCGCCATCCACGTACTGTACTGGCCGTAATCGGACGGTTTTGAGCGGGGCCCGGGGCGCGATGTCCTTGCCCGGCGTGCCCGCACCGGAGAAGCACAGGAACTGATTGCCGTCGGTCCACCCCCAGCCGATCACTGGCTTGACGAAGTCGTTCACCCCCGGCGCGCCCCTCTGGGGCGGGTGCGTCTCCTCCTGTACCGGCCGTCATCGGCGGGCGTTCCTCCGTTGCCGGTACCTGGACTTCATCCACGACAGCCGCTCCAGACGATGGCCTCGGTCTCCACGTCCTTGGTCACATCGCTCCTCAAGGGCGCGGAACACGCGGAAGGCCCACCGCCTCGATCACCGTACCGGTGTGGTCATCACTGACCAGCGCAGCGGTGGCCACGGCGGCGAGATCCTCCTCATGGATGAACGGGTAGTGGCCCTTGTCGACGAACGCCTCACGGACGATCCCGGCGGCGCGGACGGTGTCGGGCCAGTCCGATCCCGTCGCCGGGTACGTGCCCTCGATGACGGCGCCCATCACCGCCGACGGCCGGATGGGCGTCCAGGCGATGCCCGAGCGCTCCACCGCCTTCTCGATCGCCAGCCAGAACCAGGTCTCCGGCGGGGTTCGCCTCCTCGTACTCCGGCCCGTGGGACGACAGCAGGACGATCTTCCTCGTGGCGGCGTCACGCGCCAGACTCAGAGCCTCCTGGACCGTCGCCGGATGAGCACCGGCGAGGAACACGGCCTCGGCGCCGTCGAAAGCCCGGGCGCACTCCAGCGGCCGGGTGATGGAGCCCTCGACGACTTCGACCATGTCGGGCCAGCCACCGCACTGGTCCGGCTCGGCGATCACCCGCACACGCCGCCCCAGGGACAGCAGTTGCCGCGCCATGCGGCGGCCCACGATCCCGGTCGGGCTGTTCCCCTCATCCTTACGCGGGCTGACGACGGTCAGCAGGCAGACGCCTCCGGCTTCCGGCGACCTGTCGTTCGGCTCGTACCTGTCCACGGCAAGACCTTTCAACGCGTCAGCGGAGATCTTGCACCTGTCCCGGGCACCGTACGGCCTCTGCCGTATCCCACGGCGCGGGAACAAGGCTGCGGATCGACGTCCGGGAGCCTATCAGGGCGTCCACGGTCACCGGGTGTGACGCCGCCGCTCTGCCGGGCTTGCCGATCGGTCAGCCGGCGTCCGGGACGTAGGTCAGGTTGAGCACCCCCGTCTGGAACGTCTCCGACTTGACCAGCTTCAGCGGGTGGGTCGGGGTGTCCTCGAACAGTCGCCGGCCGCGCCCGACGGCGATCGGGTGGACGAACAGTCTCAGCTCGTCGAGCAGCCCGTTGGCCAGCAGCCACCGCACGGTCGTCGCGGACCCGGACATCTGGATGTCACCGTCGGTCTGCTTCTTGAGGTCGCGCAGCTTGGCCGCGACGTCACCGTTGATGACGGTGGTGTTGGCCCAGTCCGCCTTCTCCAAGGTGTTCGACACGACGTACTTGCGCACGTTGTTGAAGGACTGGGCGATGTCCTGGTCGGCCTCCGTCGAGGTCCAGTACGCGGACCACTCGTCGTACAGCTTGCGGCCCATGAGCATCGCCGCCGCGCTCCGCATGCCCGCCTCGACCACGGCGCCCATCTCGTCGTTCCAGTACGGGAAGTGCCACTTGTCCGGCGACTCGACCACGCCGTCCACGGAGATGAAGAAGCTCGAAATGATCTTAGCCATCGGTCTGTTCCTTGGTAGTCGGGGTGATGGTGAGAGGTTAGGCGCGAACGGACGCTCAGGTCTTGTACAGAAGCGACAGCGGCTCCGCCGGATCCCGATCCCTCAACCGTGTGGCGGTCCGGCCGATGTAACGGGTCAGCGACCTCGCCAGATGCGGCTGGTCGAAGTATCCGAGCCGGTGGATCACGTCCTGGATCGGCACGCCCTCCTGGATCAGAACCGCCGCCCGCCTGGCACGGTCGATCTGCCGGATGGCGCCGCGGGTGAGTCCGGTCGCGGCCACGAAACGCCGCTGGAGGGTGCGTTCGGACACGTCCGGCGACGCGTCATCAAGCGCGGCGGCGACGAGCGGATCACGTTCCACGACCCCCTCACGCACCATTCGCCGTACGAATGCCTCGGCATTGTCGTAGTCGGGGAGGCGCCAGGATGAGCCCTTCAACCAGAACGATTCGCGCGTCGCATCCGGAATCTCCGCGGAACCGTCGACGAGGCCACTGATCGGAAGATGCGGCATCGAGGTGCCGAGCGAGAAAAGAATCCCGAAGAACGTGGCGTCCTCGGGAACGAGGGCCTGACTCGCCTTGGACTCAGGCCCCAGAACGGCCACGTTGACCTGGCCGCGGTGCTGCCAGAAGACCAGATCCCAATGCGCTGCCGCGATCGACGTCATCCGGCTCACGTCGTGGCTGGTGCTCCGCCACACCCGCTCGATGTACGGTGAATCGGACGGTCGGCTCTCGACCTCCAGGCCCATCCGCGTCGTTCCCCTTTGCGCTGTCGGCCTTTTGGGCGCCCTCCCGCGAAATGCAAGTAACCTAACATCAAAAGAGAAGCCGCAGCAGAGTCTCAGGGTTTTCGAGATGCGGATCGTGTCCCGTCGGCAGGCACACTTCCCGTTACCAGCCGCGACTCTCGCGTGACCTCCTCCAACTGCCGGCGCACCCAGGCGCAATAGGCGTTCCAGGCAGGGACGAGACGGTCGGGGAACACACCCGCGAACGCCGCCGCGTCACCGCTGACGACAAGGACCGGGCAACGCGCGGCACGATAGGCGGCGAACAGGTCCAGGGCGTCTGTCTCACGCATGACCTGGAGAAAGAACTCAGGAAGTCCTTGGCCCATCCGCTCCAGGAACGCGGTCATCTCCCGGCACGCCCGCGCAGCGGAGACGTCGTCCATGCCGAAGAACTGGCCGGGACGCGTCGGATTTCCGTGGCCGTCGAGATTGACCGTGAGCGGACACTCCGGATGTTCTCCGGCCCACAATGTGGCGACCATTCCGCCGAGGGAATGCCCCACGACCACAGGGCGGTGGAGTCCGTATTCCCCGGCGACCGCGGCGACGTCGTCGAGCACCTCCCGCCACGACCATGGCGCCTCGCCTGATTCCCCATGGCCGCTTCTCCATGGCCGCGAAGATCCATCGACACCGGCCGGAACCCGTTGCTCGCGAGAAGCCCCGCCATGACGTCCCAATCAGCGCGCGTCCGCCCGCCGCCGTGCAGAAGGAGAACGTCCTTACCCTGCCCGCCGTGGTCTTCCGTGGGGATCGGCACGTCACCGATCACAAGTCTCCTCACCACGTCCACGTTCGCCCCACCACTCCCGCCTTTGCTCTTCGCCCTCCGCTCCTCGCTCTTCGTAGAAGCATGCGCTCTTCGTAGGAGCGTGCGGCCTTCGTAGAACATGCGCTCTTTGTAGGAGCGCGGCCTTCCTAGGAGCGTGCGCCCTCGTAGCGGCGCACGGCCTTCATAGCGGCGCACGGCCTTCATAGCGGCGCACGGCCTTCATAGCGGCGCACGGCCTTCATAGCGGCGCACGGCCTTCATAGCGGCGCGGTGCGACGACCGCCACGCCTTTCCCCCGATCCCCTTCCGGGAGCCCGGTGGACCTCGGCGGAAGCCGCATCGCGGCCGACGTGGGCGAGTGCGGCGAAGCGATCGGGATGACAACCCCAGGTCTGACTTCGCGCCCCGAGATATCAAACCGTGGTCCGACGCGCCACGCCGACCCCTTCCAGCATCGTGAACGGCATGTTGAAGTCACTCGCGATGGCCTTGGTCCTGGTGAGCGCCGGAGGCGGGGCGCACGCCCAGCGCGCTGCCGACGCCCTCGACTGGAGCACCTGTCCCGCCGACAAGATCGGCATGAAGTGCGCCGACCTCCAGGTCCCCGTCGACTGGCAGGACCCCGGCGGCCGGAAGATCACCCTCAAGCTGGGCCGCCTGGCCGCCACCGGCACCTCGGAGGGCGTCGCCCTGATCGCCTACGGCGGCCCGGGCGGGCCCGGCGTCGCCCTCACCCAGTCTCTGTCGAGCTGGTGGACGGACCTGCGCAAGCGCATGGACATCGTCACCTGGGACACCCGCGGCTACGGCGAGCAGTTCCGCGGCCTCAGCACCGGCCTCCCATGCCTGTGGACTCGCATCCCGATCCCCGAGTTCCCACGCGACGACGCCGACCTCGGCCGGTTGTCCGACACCAACCGCGGTCAGGCCGAGGTCTGTCGCCAGGCCGACCCCACGCTCTTCGCCAACATGAGCTCAGCCGACCACGCGCGCGACATGGAGGCCATCAGGAAGGCCCTCGGTGGCGCCAAGCTCAACTACTACGGCGCCTCCTACGCCGGCTTCTACGGCCAGGCCTACGCCCGCCTCTTTCCGGACCAGGTGCGCACCATGGTCCTCGACGGCACCTGGAACCACAGCCCTGCCGACTGGGACCGCGAGCTGGAGGAGATGGCCAAGGGCAACGAACAATTCCTGGCCCGCTTCTTCGACTGGTGCACCGCCAACGGCTGCAAGGACATTCCTGGCACCTGGCGAACCCTGGTGGCCAGAGCCGATCGCACCCCCGTGCCCGCCGCGAAGAACGTCGCCTACACGGGCCGTGACCTGCAGGCCCTCGCCATCGCGTCGGCCAGACAGGGCAAGACCGCCTGGCCGGGCCTGGCCCAGGCCATCCGCAAGGCCCACGCCGGCGACGCCTCCGCCTTCGTCCCCGCCAGGGGCGCGCGCTACCCCGACCAGGCCACCGGCGTGACCGAGTGCACCGACTGGCCCCGCCCGGCCGACCGGAAGGAGCTCAACGCGACCATCACGCGGCTGCGGAAGGTCGCCCCCAACGCGGGCACGGCCGGCACCATAGCGACCGGCACGCTGCAGTGCATCGGCTGGCCGGCTCCTGTCACCAACCCGCCCGCCCCGCTTCCCAAGACACTTCCGCCCCTGCTCGGCGCCGGCGCCTGGGGCGAATCGGACGCCGTCGCCAGAGCGATCGGCCAGGTCCCTGGCAGCGTCACGATCGCCCATGACGGCCCCGGTCACACCCTGTACGGCGTGAACCCCTGCGCACGCGACCACATCAACCGGTACTTCACCGACAAGGTCCTGCCTCCCAAGGACACGACGTGCTGATCCTCGCCCCCACCTCCCGCCTCGAAGCTGACCACCTCGCCGGGCAACCCACCGTGCGCGGGATCGATCGACCTCCGCCTGGGGTCGTCCAGCCACACCAGCCTGGCCGGACGACCGAGCAGTCCGGTGAACCAGACGTGCGCCGAGTCGTCGGCCAGCACCGCCCGGTCCAGGCCGGAGAAGCCGACCGGCGTGGTCGCACCCGTGGGGGGTGGCACGGTGAGTTGCTCCATCCCTGTGGCCGCGAGAGGCAGACCGCCCTCGGGGATGGGGTGCGCGGCGACGGAAACCAGCCGGGGGAACTCGCCCAGCCACAAGTTGTCGCCCGCTCGTCGACGACCGCCCATCGACGGTCCCCGTCCAATCCCCAGGGGTGAATGACTACGTCAGACAAGCTTCATCCATCCTCACCTGCGACAAATAGTGCGCGCCCACAAGTACGCCCTGCGACGCGCTCACGCCACCAGGTGCTGCTCGTCCAGTTCGGCCAGCTTCACGGTGCACAGGCCGCCACGCTCGACGTTCACCTCGGTCACCTTGAGCTGCGTACCGGGGGCGAGGATGAACTCCTCCTCTCCGGTGAACGCCGAGAACCTGCGGATGCCCACGGCCCTGGCGGGAAGCACCTCGAAGAGGGTCCGCTTGCCGCGGCGGCCGAGGAACGCCTGGGCCACGCTGAGCTTCGACGTACACGAGGACACACCCCACCACGTCACGGTCCGCCCGAGCGGGTACTGCGCCCGTAGGTCCAGTGACACCCCGCGCCACAGCGGCTCCTTGCGGGCAGGCAGCCGCGACACGGCCGAGAACAGGAGCCGCAGGTAAGGGAGGTACGGAACGACCTGGCTGCGGTCCGGGTTGCGAAGGGTCGCGTTGATCTGCCGGTAGAAGGCCGACTCGCAGGTGTAGAGGTAGAGCGCAGCGATCTCGTCGGCGGTCAGCTCGTCGGGCGCGCCGGCCGTCTGCTTGATACCGAACTGGTGCGACTGTTCCGCGTGCCAGTCGAGACCCGACAGCAGCTTGGCCACCGGACCGATGGCCTCGCGGAAGTCCATGAGCGGGGTGTCGAACACTCCGGTGATCGCGGGAAGGACCAGTCCCTCGTCTTTGACGCTGGCGAGTCGTTCGAGGTAGAGCTTGTGCAACTCCATCGTGGAGGCGATGAACGCTCCCATCCGGTCGGCGGTGTCCGCGTCCGGTCCCCCGTCCTGCGCGGTGGGCTTGTTCCATCCCTTGCTGGGCAGCCAGTCGATCTCGTCGGCCCCGAGTTCCCTGAGCGCCTCGTTGACCGTGCCGAAGTGGTCACCGTCGCAGAAGAGATCGCCCTGCGCGGCGGGGTTGGGGTGGTCGATGTGCCGTACCTCCACCTCGGGGTACTTCTTCTGCAGCCGGAGGACGACCTCCTTCAGGCTGCGGGCGTGCACCCCCCACCACGCGAAGACCACGCCGCGGTCCTTCTCCTCGGCGTTCTGCTTGGCCCTGAGGATCTCCTCGACGAGCTTCTCGACGACCGGCCGCCAGAACGCGGTGTGCTGGTCGGTGTCCATCGCACCGTCGCTGCTGGCGGTGAGTGCCGCGTTCAGCAGCAGGACGCCCTGGGTGAGCATCGCCTGGAACCACTCCGGCGGCTGCACGGTGTCGTGCTGCTTCAGGAGGGCGCGGATGTCGGCGATCGGCGTCTTCTTGGGGATGCTGTGCTTCCACATCGCCGCCGCCTTGATGATGCAGCGGATGCTGATCACCCTGCCGAATTGGCTGTCCTTCCAGTCGTGGAAGGTGTTGTCGAACATGGCGATGCCGGTGGCGCTCTCGGCCCGCGGGTAGGGGTTCTGGCCGAAGACGACGACCTTCCACTTGTGCGGCGGGTTGGGCTTGAGCGCCTGGAAGGTCAGCTCGCGAACGGGAACGACCATCGGACTGCGTCCTGGGCCGATGAACGTGGCCGCGGCCGGCTGCGCCTCGATGACCGGCTTCAACAGCGGCAGCCACGGCTCGCCGCCGCCGTTGAAGAGTTCGGCGAGGGCCAGCGGGTCGTTGGGGCCGGGCGGGGTGGAGGCGCTGCTGTCTCTCATCGTGGGCTCCCGTAGGGGCGAGCCGTGCCGAGGCCGGCACGGGTGAATGGGGGTGGGGGAATTGTGCCGCCTGAAGATCCCGTACGCGATCTCGACGCCCCCATCTCGTTGCCGTGGAGGCGTCGGTACGCCGTATGGCCTGATCGCGGGAGACGTACGGGTTCACGCGAACTGGGCATGATCCGCACGGGACGCTCGCGTCCGCACGGGACGCTCGGGTCCGCACGGGATGTGCGGGTCCGGCGCGGGATGTGCGGGTCCGGCGCGGGATGTGCGGGTCCGGCGCGGGATGCCCGGGTCCGCGCGAGCTGACCTAGTTCAGACGAGCCGACCTAGTTGGGGCGAGCCGACCTAGCTCGGGCGAGCCGGCCTGGTCCGGGTGAGCTGAACTGGCCGGGTCTGGGCGAGGTCCGTCGGGAGCCGGGACGCACACGAGTGCGGGGACCGCTCCCCCACCCCAGCCAAGATCTGTTTTGTCGGAGGACGGCGATATCTTCATCGACGTCGGAAACACCCCTCCCCGCCACCGGAGTGAACCATGATCGTCGACCGTGTGAAGCCGCAGCTCAAGGTAGTGCTGGCGGATGTCAACGCGGAGGTGGTGCAGTCATGGCGGGCGGCGTTCGCCGACACCCCCGAGATCGAGATCCACCAGGGCTCGATCCTCGACCAGCACGTCGACGCCTGGGTGAACCCGACCAACTCCCGCGGCCGGATGGACGGCGGCGTCGATGCCGTGATCAAGCGGCACCTTGGGGCGGGGATCCAGTTGCGCGTCCAGCGGGCGATCCGTGACCAGTTCGGGGGAACGCTGCCAGTGGGCAGCGCCGTGTGCGTACCGTCCGGGGCGGTGAACCCGAAGTTCCTGATCTCGACCCCGACGATGGTGCAGTCGGCGCAGAACGTCAGCGAGACGCTGAACGTGGCGCTGGCGTGCGCCGCCGCGTTCCAGGCCATCCACATGCAGAACGAGAAGGAGCCGGGCAGCATCACGTCGGTGGCGCTCGTCGGCATGGGCGCGGCGACGGGCCGGGTGCCGGCGCGGGTGTGCGCCAACCTGATGTGGACGGGCTACACCCTGTTCAACGACTACTCGTTCCAGGACTACGACGACCTGCGGAAGACGATCCGCGAGCAGCTCGACGACCTTGAGAGCCACCCCGAGGAGACGCGGGTGCGGATCACGCCTCCGGAGTCCGCCCGTTCCCGCGGCTGAACAGCTCGACGTCATCGGAGCGGTGGGCGTCGTCCCTCATGCGCATCGGGCGAGCGACGCGTGGGGGCCTTGTTCAAGCGGACGAGGCCCGCAGGCCAGGCCCGCGGACGGGGCTCTCTTCTCTGACACGGCGGCTCTGACATTGCCGCTCCGACATGGCCGCTCTGAATTGCCGCCCCGACATGGCGGCTCTGCATGACAGCGATCCGGATCAACATCGAGGAGGCGATGGTGCGCGCGAAGTCACATCAGGAACCACCACCGAGTGACGCCGATACGGCCGCATACATGCGCGAGCTGGCCGAAGTCTTCGTGGAGCATTCGCGCGCGGAGGGATACTCCTTCGACTGGGACCCGGCATTCATTCACCACCTCGACAACTACTGCACCGAATTCACCGCTTCCAAGCCGTCGCCCGAGGTCACGCACAGCGTGATCATGAGCGCGGGCGCGTACCTGGGTGAGATGATCGTCCGTAATTGCGGCTGGGCGTGGGTGTACTGCACCGACCAGAAGGCCGCCGCCGTGGAGAGCCCTGTCGGAGTGCGCGGCTATCCGCACAACAAGGTCGCCAAGCGGATCCACGAGGGGACCGTGCATGACCTCGAGGCGTTCTTCCAGTACGCCGCCACGGGGGAAGCACCTCGCGGGAGCACCGCTCGCGTCATCAAGCCTTCGTGGTGGCAACGACTGCGAGCACGAGCTTGATAGTCACGCCCTGGGCGCAAGGCACCGGGGATCGGCCACGGCCTGTTGCAGGATCTGATCCAGCACCCCCAAAAACGCCCGGACGCGGCGGCCCATGCGGTCGTCGAGCCTGAGCATGCGGTCCCGGAAGATGGCGTCCCTTGTTGCGGTCACCGGACTATCTTCGACCGCCGCTTCCAGAACGCCTACCGCCTAGTGGTCACCGCGCGTGTGTCAGCGTTCCAGCGCCGGGCGTGGCGCGTCGGACACGGGGCTCTGGGCGAGAAGCCCCTGGCTGAACAGGCGTAGTTCGGCACGCAAGTCGGCGAGAACGGTCGGCGGCGACGCCTATGCAGAGCGATCGTCAGGACAGCGCTCGGGTCCATGGTGACTCTCAGGTCTGGAGCGGCTTTCTCGGGCCTTGGGGTGCTCTCGGGTCTCCGGTGGGTTTCGGATCTGGCGTGGCCTTTCGGAGTCTGCGGTGGCTCCGGGGTTGGGGCAGCGCTCAGGCTCGGGGTGGCGCTCAGGCTCGGGATGGCGCTCGTTCCAGGCCGGCGCTCGGGTGCTCAGCCGCCAGCCACTGCGCGTCCAGGCGCTGCCCGGTGACGCCCCCCAACGTCAGCCCACACTCCGGAGATCGTCCTCCTCCGCCAGGCCCCCAAGCCGACAGAGCGTCGGGAAGATCCTCGACGATCTACAGGGGCGAGCAGGTCCGTCATGGTCAGCACGTGGCCGTGCTCGGCGTAGGAGAGTTGCCCGGCGCCGTTGGCGTTCCACAACGCGCTCAGCGCCCTCCCGTGATGGAGAGCCGGAACAGGCCTCCTGCCCGCAACCCCTGGAAGCCGTTGGGCCCGACAGGCACGGTCCAGCGTCACCCGTTCCCGGCCATCGCCACTCCGGTGTGAAGGGGAGCGCGTCCTACGCGGCCTGCACCGTCTGCGCGTACGTGCGCCTGGCCATCCCGTCCTCCCGCCGCCCGGCGGCGAAGAATGTCCACGTGGCCATTCCCTCTCCTTTTCTGCGATATCGGTTGAACCGCTGATGCGGATCACGAATCCAATCCTGGAGAAACACTCGCGTGCTACGGTCAGGAGTGTGATGGAGTCGACGCTTTCCATCTCGGATACCGCTCGTCATCGCCGGACGATTCTATGGGCCGACGCCGCCACCGTGGCCTTGCTCGCCACGACCGGCGCGTTATTGCTGGTGACCCGACAGACGATACCGGGAGGTCTCCTGTCGTTATTGGCGGGCCTGTTCTCGCAGGCTTGTGCAGTTGGTGCCGCGGTCGTCCTGGTCGCGGGTCTCTGGCGACGGCCCGGTCCGGGATCGTCATTGTTAAGCCCGGTTCCGGCCGACCGCGAGCCTCGTGAGCAATGGGCCGCCCAGCGGGTTCTGCGGGCGCTTCTCTGGAAACTGATGGCGCTCCGCACCGCCGTCAGCATCATGGTTCTCCAGGCAGCTCTGTTGGGTGTTTCCGCGGTTCTTCCCTGGTGATCGTGCACCGCGCCGCCCCTTCGGCATCGACTGTCACCGCAGGCTCGCCGGAACGTGAACGGCATGAGGGAGGCCGTCAATGAGCCCATCGTCGACCCGTACGCCTGTCTCCAGTTCCAGGACCGTCAACATGACGGCCTGGAGGTAGACCACCGGATCGACGTCATCGTCCTCGCCGGCATCGAACATCTCGACAGCGCGCGCGAAAAGGCCGGCGTATGGCGCCAGAGGCCCGGCCCGCAATGCCGCCACGGGATCCGGCATCTCTTCCAGATCACGTGATTCCCCGTCCCAGCCTCCTCCGCTGCCGTCGCGGCAACGGTAGGCGAACGTCAGGTTGTAGAAGTCCCAGTGCGCCATTCCGTGGTCGCAGCCCTTCGTGAGGGCCTCGGCGTTGCGCAGGAAACGGCCGGTACCGTTCTGGTCGAAGGTCACGACGGCAGGGCCGACCTGGCCAATGAGCAGGCACCCCTCTTCGGCCGATGTGTCGTGGCCCGCGGCGGGAAGAAGGTCGTTCTCCCTCATGCCGATACGCCGGATGGCTTCGCCGGGGGTGAGTGGTGTGATGACCCGACAGCAGAAGAACTCGCGATATTCGATGAACGCGTAATGGCGACGAAGGATGTCGCGACAGCGTAAAGGAATGTCTTCGTCCATCACTCCAGGGCCTTTCATCGCCGGCGACCGTTCAGAGGAAGTCGCGACCGTTCAGAGAAAGCAGGGCGGCGACCGGAAGCCACCGGCGTGCGCTCTCAGCACATGAGGCCGCCGTCCGCCGGTACGTCGCCCCGGGAAGCCGAGATGTCGATGCCGTACCCCCGTACGCCTTCAACGCTGTGTTCCGTCACCGAGAGGAAGGCGACGGCGTCGCCGATCTTCTTGGTGTAGCAGACGTCTTCGGACAGTTGCGCCGTCACGATCGGCCGCCATCCGTCCGCCCTGACCGCGCGTCCGTAGAAGGTGGTGTACTGCTCCCGAGGGCCCGCGAACTCGTAGAACGTGCCGGCGTAGGGGAACGGGTCGTCCGGGAAGCATCCGCTGTGGTCGTTCCGTGGGAGGGCGCCGTCCGGGTGGACGGCGAGGACCTTCTGAGACCTCAGCACCGGGACGAGGTCTTCCTCCGCGGGAGTGCAGCCCGAGCCTGGGCCGGTCATCAGGCTGGTGTACGCGAGCCCGCTCGCCAGGAGAGCCGCCAGGGCCAGGCCCGCGGCGATTTTCACGAACCGGGAGCGGACCGAAGGTGACCGGCGAGACATGGGCAGAGCGTACCGAAAAGGACCCCACCGGCCCAGGATCCGCCGGACTCTCGCCCGGTCAAGATCCGCCGGACTCTCGCCCGGTCACGCTCCGCCGGCAGCGACCAGCTCGATCTCGAAGCCGTCCTGGTCCTCCAGGTAGGCGGCATAGTGCTGCTCCCCGCCGGCGAAGGGATGGCGATCGGCGAACATCAGGGTCCAGCCGTGCGCGGGCGCCTGCTCGACCAGGGCATCGAGCCGGGCGCGGCTTTCCACGTGGAAGGCCAGGTGGTTCAGTCCCGGGCGGCGGCGGTCGTGCTGATGGGCGCTCAGCGCGGGCGACTGCTCCAGGACCAGATAGGTGTCGCCCAGACGCCAGCTGCGTCCGTTGCTCCAGTGCTGGAACTCGGTGTAGCCGAGGGCCCGCAGCAACCATTGCCAGCCGTTGATGGCCCGGGGCAGGTCGGGGACCCAGATCTCGACGTGGTGCAGCGTTCCGGTGGTGACCCCGCCGTTCAAGCCTCGCTCCTTCTTCGGGCTGTTCTTCATGAGGGGCTCACCTCTTCATGAGGGGCTCGTCAGGTCCAGTACGCCGACCGTCTGGCCGCCGCTCGTCTCCCCGGTGAGCTGGAACCCAAGTTTCCGGTAGAACCCCTCCGGCCCGTCCGCGCCCGGCTCCCACGTGACGTACATCTGCGTGCCGCCACGGCGCCTGACCTCGGCGGCGACCGATGCGACGGCGAAGCGGCCGACTCCGCGCCCCTGCGCGTCGGGTGTCACGTTGAGGCGCCACAGGCCGGACCGGAAGTCGACTCCCTTGCCGTTCCAGTCGATGTCGAGGAATGCCATGAGGAAGCCCACGGCACTTTCACCGTCGAGGATGAGGCGCGGCCAGGCCACCTGCGGGTGCACGTACGCCTCGGCCAGCGACTTCGCCACTGATGAGACGAAACGCTCCTGGTCCGGACGGACTTTCACCGCGAGGGCCGCCTCGATGTTGGCGGGGGTGATGGGCACGAGCCGGAGGCTTCTCGTCATGCGAGAACGATAGGGGGCGGGCACGCATGGCCGGCCTCGTTGGTCTTCGTAAGTCCTGCGGGGAAGGCGGACCTGACTTTCGGCAGGGGAGTCGGTTGACGATCGGCGGATGATTCACCCTGGCCGCCGGTGACATGTTCGCCACCATGAACACACACTTTCCCGGACGCTGGATCGGCGGCGTGACGCTCGCACTGGGGCCGGTCGTCATGTGCGCCGGATACCTACTGCGCTACGTGAGCTCGGTCGTCGCCCTCACCCCTCAGCAGCAGGCGTGGGCCGAGACGCAGCCCTTCGCCGCGTACGGCCAGCTCCTCGCCTACACCTCGGAGCCCGCGCTGCTCACCCTCTCGTATGCGGTGTTCGCGCTGGGGGCGTTGCTGCTCTTCCCCGCCTTCGTCGCCCTGGCGCAGGAGGTGGGCGGCCGCCTCGCCTTCTGGGGCGCCACGCTGCTGGTCGCGGGGCTGTTTGCGCGTCTGTACTTCGCCGGCGCCGACCAGACCGCCTTCCAGCTCACCGAGGTCGTCGGGCTGGACCAGGCGACGAACGCGATCATGAAGGAGTACGTCGACATCTCGTACGGGCCGTGGCGGATACCGGTCTGGGCCTCGGTCGGCCAGTACGCGGGGTCTCTCCTGCTGGCCGTCGCCGCCTGGCGTTCGCGCCTGTTCGGTGTCGGCCGTGCCGTGATGCTGCTGCTCGCCGGGGGCACCTGGATGGGGGTGCTGAAGGGCGCCTCGATCCCGGACGTGCTGGTGACCGCCCTGCTCTGCGTGGCCCTGGTGCCGCTGGGGGTGCGCATGCTGCGCGGCCGGCCACTCGTCCGTGTCGCGACGTCCAGGTGGTGGTGAACCCTGGTCGTGACGTAGCGCGAACTCAGGGATCGGTTGGTCAGGCGGCCGAGGCGAAGGCTCGCGATTCTGGTGTCCGACAGCACGTGGTGGACCGTGGAGACGAGTCGGCGGGAGGTCCTGGAGAGGGTTCGCCGCCTGGTCTAGGCGGCGTCTCCAGAGGCGACGGAGGACGGCGCCGGGTCGCTGCGCAGCCTGCTGTAGACCCAGCCGTCGCGCCACTGCCCGTCGCGGAATTCGATGTGGCGCAGCACGCCCTCCAGCCGGAACCCCGCCTTCTCCAGCGACTTCTGCTCGGCGATGTTCTCCGGGTGCGTGCGCGCCTCGATCCGCTCGACCGGCGTATGCGTGAACAGGTACTCGCACAGCATCGCCTGCGCGCGCCAGCCGATGCCGCGGCCGCGCCAGTCGGGCAGCAGCGCGATGCCGATCTCCCAGTACGTCGCGACGCCCACCACGATCTCGTGCCAGTCGACGAAGCCGGCCGCCGTCTCGTTCCCGTCCACGGCCACCATGAGGCGACCGTGTTCCTTGTCGAGGTAGCCGTTGGTGGCGAAGCGCCGCGCGGGCGCCTGGGCGTCGCGGAAACCCGCCCAGTCGAGCCCGATGAGTCCCGGTTCCGTGGCGAAGCGCCGGAACATGTCGAGGTCGTCCTCGGTCACCGGCCGCAGCCGCACCATCGCGTCGCTCGTCATCGAAGCCTCCCAAGAGATTTCACGCGGTCACTCCCCGGTCAGGCCGTCCACCGACTCGCGGATGAGGTCGGCGTGCCCGTTGTGCCGGGAGTACTCCTCCACCAGGTGCACCAGGATCCAGCGCAGGCTCGGCGCCCGGCCGTCGCGCCGGGTGCGCCGGGCGAGCCGGTCCAGACCGCCGTCGGCCAGCGCCTCCGCCACCAGGGAGCGTGAGCGGTCCACCGCCTCCCGCCAGATGGCGTGGAGCTGTTCGGGGGTGTCGTCGGCGGCCGAGTGCCAGTCCCAGTCGGGGTCGGCCTTCCAGTCCACCGCGTCCCACGGGGGCTGCCGGTCTCGTCCGTGCAGCCAGTACGAGGACCATTCGTCCTCGACGTACGCGAGGTGCTTGAGCATCCCGCCCAGGGTCATCGACGAGGCTCCGGCGGTCGCCCTGAGCCCGTCCGCGTCCAGTCCCGCGCACTTCCACGCCAGGGTCGCCCGGTGGAACTCCAGGAAGCCCAGGACGGTGGCGGTCTCGTCGGCCGCGAGAGGGGGCTCGGGGCGGCCCTGATCGTCGAGGGTGGACATGGGCGGTGATCATACCGGCGTTCCGGAGCGTCACCGGGGCAGGGCCCCACCCCGCCCGTCCCTCGGGGAGACCCCGGTCAGGGACCTGTGAAGCGCCCGGCTGCGGAGGGGGGCGGTCGCACGACTAGGGTCGGGTTCGTGGTGGATTGGGTGCGCCTGCGGCTGGACGTGGACGGGTTCGACGACGCGGCCTTCGAGCCGTATCTGCGGCGGGCGCAGGAGGCGGGCGTCGGGTTGACGACCATGGCGGAGCTCGGGGGCGACACCGACGATCACCGGCGCGCCCTCTACGAGCTCAACAGGACGTGCTCGGCCGACATCCCCGAGCGGGGCGAGTTCTTCACGTACGAGGAGTTCGTCGCGAGGCGCTGCGACGTGCCGGGCTTTCATCCCGGAGGGGTCGTCCTGGCGGTCCACGACGGCGCCTGGGTCGGGATGTCCGCGACCTCCCTGCACCCGGCCGAGGGGTACGCGTTCAGCGAGATGACCGGCGTGCTCGCGCCGTACCGCGGCAAGGGGCTGTCGCTGGCGCTGAAGCTGCTGGCGATCCGTTTCGTCCGGTCGTCCGGGTACGGGCTGCTCAGGACGTTCCACCACCCGCGCAACGCGTCCGCGATCGCCATGAACCGGCGCCTCGGCTTCACCGACGATCCCGCCTGAGGCGAGCCGCCCGGCCGGGCCTTTGGTCACCTAACGATCACCTTGCGGCCACAACAGGCACTCAATGCCCGTTTGCCCCTTCCGCCCCTTGCGACGCGACCCTCCGCTACGGGAGGATCACCCGTTGAAACACCGCGATGTCCGTGCCCCGTCCGGACCGGCGGCCCGCCCCCCGCACATCGGTGCATGACGACATGGGGAGACTGTCGTGCAGCCACAAGAGCAGATCGAGCAGTTCGGCTACCGGCAGGAGCTGCGCCGCGGCGTCGGCGCGGCCGACCTCGTGTTCTACGGCCTCAACTTCATGGTGCCGATCGCCCCCTTCGCGATCTTCGGCCTTGTCTACTTCCGCTCGGGCGGCATGCCGGTCCTGGCGTACCTGGTCGGGATGATCGCCCTGCTGTTCACGGCGGCCTCGTACGCGCAGATGGTCAAGGCGTTCCCGCTGTCCGGATCGGTCTACAACTACGCCGGCCGTGGCATCAGCGCGCCGGTCGGGTTCATGACGGGGTGGGCGATCCTCCTCGACTACCTGCTTGTCCCGAGCCTGCTCTACCTGGTCGCGTCCCTGGCCATGAACGCGACCGTGCCGCAGGTGCCGGTGTGGGCGTGGCTGCTCATCTTCGTGGCCGTCAACACGGTGATCAACCTGCGCGGCGTCCGCATGACGCTCAAATTCGCGCGGGTGATGATCGCCGCCGAGCTGGTCGTGCTGGCGCTGTTCCTCGGAATCGGCATCTGGGCCCTGCTCCAGGGCGCGGGCCACGGGTTCAGCCTGTCGCCGCTGTTCAACCCGGACACCTTCTCGTGGCCGGTGATCTTCGCCGCGGTGTCGGTCGCGGTTCTGTCGTTCCTCGGGTTCGACGGGATCAGCATGCTGGTCGAGGAGTCCACCGGCGGGTCGGCGCAGGTGAGCAAGGCCATGCGGTTCGCGTTGATCCTGGCCGGCGTGCTGTTCATGGTCCAGGTCTGGGTCGCCGCCCTGCTCGTGCCCGACCCCGCCACGCTGCTGAACCACGACACCGGCACCGCGTTCCAGGACGCGGCGGCCGTCGCGGGCGGCGAGTGGCTGCGGTGGCTCACGTCGAACGCCACCGCGATCTCCTGGGGTGTGGCGAACACGCTGGTCGCCCAGGTGGCCGTGTCGCGCCTGCTGTACGCGATGGCGCGCGACCGCCAGCTCCCGACGTTCCTGGCCAAGGTGTCGGTCAAGAACTCGGTGCCGACCAACGCCATCCTGCTCGTCTCCGCGCTGTCCGTCGGGCTCGGGCTGTGGATGTCCTCCCTCGAGGACGGCGTCGACCTGCTCAGCAGCATGATCAACATGGGTGCGCTGGTCGCCTTCATCATGCTGCACGTGTCCGTGATCGTGCATTACGTGATCCGGCAGCGCTCGGAGAACCTGTGGGCGCATCTGATCTCGCCGCTGATCGGGATGGCGATCCTCATCCTCGTCGTCATCAACGCCCAGGTCCTGGCGCAGGTGGCCGGCTTCGTCTGGCTCGTCGTCGGCGCGATATTCCTGGCCGGCATGTACGCCATGGGACGCCGGCCCGTCCTGCGAGGTCTCGACGCGAAGGAACCGGTGTGAACCGGCTGCCCCTGCACCAGGACCTCTACCTCATCGCCCACAGCGAGGCGGGCAAGCTCCTGACCCACCCGTCGTCGCTGGCGCTGGCGCTGGCGGGGGCGGTGCTGGCCGAGCTGATCCTGGACGACCGCGTCGCCGTCGTCCAGGGCCGGGTCACGGTCCTCGAGCGGGGGCGTACCGGTGACGCGATCGCCGACGCCATGGTCGACCTGATCCCCCGGGACCGGGACCACGAGGACGTCAAGTTCTGGATCAAGACGGCGGCGAAGGACCTCTACGAGCGCACCCGCGACGACCTGGTCGCCAAGGGCGTGCTCGCCCCGGTGACCAAGCGCCGCATGGGCATGCTGCCGTACCTCCGCTACCAGCTCACCGACATCACCTGGGCCGTACGCGCGGCGTCGGGGGTGCGGTCGGCCGCGGAGGGCTTCAAGGAGCCGGACACGCGGTGCGCCGTGCTGTGCGGCCTGGTGTCGGTGCTGCGGGTGGAGGCGGAGCTCTACCTCAACCAGTCGTCGGGCCGGCTCATCGAGCGGCTGCGGGCCATCGCCGACGAGGACTCCTTCGAGGCGAAGCAGGTCGTGGACCTCGTCGACACGCTGATCGCCGAGGCCGCCGTCGCCATCTACCGGTAGGCGGCCCCGCCTCCCGGACGGCCTCCAGCAGCGCGGTGGCCACCCCGTGCCGCTTCGCCCGGGCACGACGACGATCTGGTCGAGGGCGATGAACGAGTCCGCGTTCAGGAGGACGTTCGCGGCGCCGTGGATCCTGCCCGAGTCGCTCGGCTAAACGCGCCGCCAGGTCCTCGGCCGGGGGTTCGGCCTGGAAGTCGTCCACAGGCTGTGGACTGGGCGGCCGCGACCGGCCGTGCGACCATGAGCACGCCGGGCGACAGACGGGACGGACGCGATATGACGGACAAGCAGCCGACGACGATAGGCCGCTGCTACGGCTGTGGCCGCACGTTCGCCTACGACCCCGCGACCGTCACGATGTTCTCCGTCGACCCCGAGACCGGCTTTCCGCCCGGGATGACAGTCCTCGGATCGGTCCGCGAGCCGACCCCGGAGGCGGTGGCCCGCGCGGTCGACAAGCCGGTCTGCCCGGAGTGCGTGGACAAGGCGAAGCGGTTCCTCGACAACGCCGACGCGCCGGCCCGGTGGAAGCCGTGGCCGGGTCCGCGCCCCTGACCGGGCTCCAGGGCTCGGGACCCCTCCCGGCGGGACGGACGCGGGCGGGCGCTTGAGTCTCCCGTGAGGGGAGACGGCAGGGTGGGGGCATGGAAGGCGACGCGCTCTACTCGATCGGTGACCTGGCGCGGCGGACCGGGCTGACGGTCAAGGCCATCAGGTTCTACTCCGATCAGGGCATCGTGCCGCCGATCGGCCGTACCCCGGCCGGTTACCGCCTGTACGGCGTGGACGCCGTCGCGCGGCTGGATCTCGTACGGACGTTGCGCGAGCTGGGGCTGGACCTGCCCACGGTGCGCCGGGTCGTGGACCGGGAGGTCGCGCTGCCCGAGGTGGCGGCCGCGCACGCCGAGGCGCTGGCCGTGCAGATCCGGACGTTGCGGCTGCGGCGCGCGGTGCTGACGGCGGTCGCCAGGCGCGGGTCCACCCCTGAGGAGATGGAGCTCATGAACACACTGGCCAGGCTCTCCGAGGACGAACGGCGGCGGTTGGTCGGGGACTTCCTCGACGCCGCGTTCGGCGGCCTCGACGAGACGGACGGAACCGGGACTCCCATGGGGACGTTCGCCGGGATCAGGCGTTCGATGACGCCCGAGCTGCCCGACGACCCCGAGCCGGAGCAGGTGGAGGCGTGGGTGGAGCTGGCGCAGCTCTCCCGCGACCCCGGCTTCCGCGCCGTGCTGCGCCGTGTCGCCGACGAGCACGCGGCCGGGACCGTGCCCGGCGCCGTGCCCAGGCCGGACGCGGTGGCGGTGGTCCGGCAGGAGGTGGGACCGGCGGTGGCGGCCGGCGTGGATCCGGCGTCCGACGAGGCCGAGGCGGTGGTCGCCGCAGTCATGGCCCGGTACGCCCAGGTGGTCGGGCCATCGAGTGAGGCCGGGTCGCCCCCGGTCGGGAATGCCGGGCTACGGCGGCGGCTGCTCGGCCATCTGGAGGCGGTGAACGACCCGCGCCGGGAGCGCTACCTGCGGCTGCTCGCCGTCGTCAACGGCTGGCCGCCGCCCGAGAGCCTGACGCCGGTGCTCGACTGGACCGTGCGCGCCCTGCGCGCCCGCCTGCCGGAGGCCGCCCCGGATGCCTGACGGCGGTGTGTGCTCCTGACATCGGCGTCACGAGACCAGGCCGGGGGCCGGCGGTGCCGACGAAGTCGCCGGCATGCCGGTTCTCTCCCATCCGGTCTCGTGGACATTCGATCGGAAGCCGGCGAAGAAGACCAGGCCGACGACGATCGCGATGAGCCCGACGACGATACCGCCGTAGCCGCCGCCGACGTTCTCCGCGGGCACGGCCGTGGTCGGGTCCTCCGAGTCGTAGAGCACCTCGGTCTCGTCACCGACACCGAGGCCGGAGGGAGTCGCCGCCTCGGTGGTGATCTCCCGTCCGTCCACGGTCGTGAAGGTCAGCACCGGCCACTCGCTCGCACGCATGTGCTCCCCTCGCCCCGTGAACCTGGTCCGGACGTCGCTGACCACGCCCGGCACCCGCTTGCCGTGGCGGGCGAACTGCCTGCCGCGGAGGATCCTCCTGACCGTCATCAGAATGATCAGCATTCCGAACGCCACGAACGACAGCGGTAAGTAGCTGAACAGAGGAAATGGTTGCACCGGAGATCTCCTTTTGGTCGCCCCGCAAGTGAGAACGTTCCGGCATGACAGGAGTTCCCGCTCCCGCGTGAGGCACGTCCTCAGGTGAGGCGGTGCGGTGGGAAGGCGTGGTGGCGGGCCAGGAGGACGGCGGCCAGGGTGGGGGCCAGCAGCGCGAGGGTGCTCCACGCGAACGCGCCCGTCCCGAAGAGGCCCAGCAGGACGCCGCCCACCGCGCCCCCGGCCGCCATGGCGGCGTTCCACAGTGTGACCAGCGCCGCCTGCGCCGTGTCGGCCGCCTCCCCGCCCGCGTCGCCCGCCGCGGTCTGGAGGAGCGTGGGGACTCCGCCCCAGCCGAGCCCCCACAGTCCCGCCGCCGCGTACACCAGCACGGGGTTGCGCGCGGCCACCGCCAGCACGGCCGCCGCCACGGCGACGAGGACGACGGCGGCGATCGTCAGGGGGCGCAGGCGGCGGTCGATGTGCGCCCCGACGAGCCAGATGCTCGCCAGCGAGGCGACGCCGAAGATCAGCAGGACGAGGTCGACGGCCTCGCCCATGCCGTTCGCGTTCAGGAGCGTCGCGACGTACGTGTAGAGGATCGTCTGCGCCAGCACGAACAGCAGGGTCACGAGCAGCACCGGCGCGACGCCCGGCACGGTGAGCGTGCGCAGCAGCGGGGGACGGCCCCCGGCCCGCTGACCGGGATGGTCGGGGACGAGCGCGGCGATCCAGGCGAGCAGGACGGCGGCGATCGCCGTCATGGCCCAGAACGTCACCCGCCACCCGAGTGCCCCGCCCGCGAACGTGCCCGCCGGCACACCCAGCGACAGCGCCGCCGGTATGCCCGCCATGACGATCGCCATGGCCTTGCCCTGGAGGTGGGCGGGGGCCAGGCGGCGGGCGTACCCGGCGAGCAGCGCCCAGACGACCCCGGCGGCCACCCCGGCGACGAACCGCGCCACGAGCGTCAGCGGGAAGGACGCCGACACGGCCGTGACGGTGTTGGCAACGGCGAACCCCGCCACGCCGCTCAGCAGCAGGCGCTTGCGCGGCCAGCCCGCCGTGGCGGCGGACAGGGGGATGGCGGAGACGGCGGTGCCGATCGCGTAGACGGTCACGAGCTGTCCGGTCGCGGACTCGCTCACGCCTAGTCCGGCGCTCATGGCGGGCAGGACGCCGGCGGGCAGGGTCTCGGTCAGTACGGTGATGAAGGCGGCCGTGGCCAGCGCCAGCAGCGCTCCCAGGGGCAGGCGCTCCCCGGGGATCGCGGTGCGGGGCGGGACGGGCCGCGTGGTGCGGTCGCTCATGCTGCGTATGCTCGAACCATCACATAGATGTGAGGGTCAAAGCGACGAGGTGTGAGGTCGGTCACGTGCGGATCGGAGAGCTGTCGGAGCGCACCGGCACGCCGCGGCGGCTGCTGCGCTACTACGAGGAGCAGGCGCTGATCACGCCCACCCGGTGCGCGAACGGCTACCGCGACTACGACGAGCGGTTCGTGGACCGGGTCGTGCAGATCCGGGGCCTGCTCGACGCCGGGCTGCCCACGCGGATCATCAGACAGATCCTGCCCTGCCTGGACAAGCCCCATGTGATCCACTTCCCGGACGCCACCCCGGAGATGCTCGCCACCCTGGAGGGTGAGCTGGACCGCATGAACCACCGCATCGCCTGCCTGACCCGCAACCGCGACGCGATCGAGGACTATCTGGAGGTCGTGCGGCAGGCCAAGGCTCCGGCCTAGGCGGGCGCGCGAACGCGCGATCACGCCTGCGGAACCGGCGCGGCATCCGGCACAATCGGATCCATGCCGCCGCTGCGACCGCTCCGGTCCACGGACCCTCGCGAGATCGCCGGGTACGTGCTGCACGGCCGGCTGGGCGAGGGCGGGCAGGGCACCGTGTTCTTCGGCACGTCGCCGGCCGGGGTGAAGGTGGCCGTCAAGCTGCTGCACGACGGGTTCGGGTCCGGCTCCGACGTGCGGCGTTTCTTCGACCGGGAGCTCGCGGCGCTCCAGCGGGTGGCGCCGTTCTGCACGGCCCGCGTCCTGGCCGCCGATCCGGGCGCCGATCCGCCGTACGTGGTCAGCGAGTACGTCGAGGGGCCGTCGGTGCTGCAGGCCGTGCGCGAGCGGGGCGTGCTGACGGGGGCCGACCTCGACCGGCTGGCCATCGCGACGGCCACGGCGCTGGGCGCCATCCACGCGGCCGGCGTGGTGCACCGCGACTTCAAGCCCGCGAACGTGCTGCTCGCCGCCGACGGCGGCAAGGTCGCCGACCACCCCTGTTTCCGGCCGGGCACCGGTATCGCCGACTACGAGTACGGCTCCGGCCGGCTGTACCTGAACAACGAGGGCCACAACTATCTGGTCGGCACCCGCGTCTCCCACCAGTCCGGCACCCAGGACAAGGTCTTCGTCTCCCGGTTCTTCCGCGACCAGGTGGACACGGCGGTGGCGGACCAGCGGCGGGACGTCTACCTGACCGTGTTCCGCGACCTCGACGGCGACGGGACGTTCAAGCGGGCCGGCGAGGGCGAGTACGAGTACCTGATTCTGCATTTCCCCACCTGACGCGCGTGCGCCGTCGTGTCCGGGGTAGCGGGGCGGCATGCCGCGAGTGGACAGGATCGCCGAGCCGTGGGCCACGCGCACGCCGTACGGCGCCGGGGAGACGTGGCCGGTACGCCTGGACCGCTTCCTCCAGGAGAGCCGGCGGGCGAGTCCACGGCGGCCGAGCGGGTCCGGGAGAAGGCCGCCGAGTGGCTGGCCGAGCGGTGCCATCCGCAGACGCTGCGGCAGGTGCGGTGGGCGAACGTCCGGCTGAAGGAGTCGGCCACCCAGGCCCTCGTGAGCTGAGCAGGTGGGGAACGGCCGGTTCGGCCCCGGCGTTGACAGGAGGAAGGACGGGACACGGACGAGTGGGTGAAGGCTTTGGGGCGGGTACACGTGGACGAGCGCTGGGACGGCGCCGGCGGGCCGCGGGTGCGCAGCCTCGAAACGGGACGGGAGAACCCCGACCGCCGGACCGTCGTCCTCGTCCCCGGGTTGGGCGCCCTCGGCTACCTGTTCGACACGCTGGCCGGGTGCGGCCCGTGGGCGCGCTCGTTCCTGCTGGACGTGCCGGGGTTCGGGCGCCGCGCGCCGTGGTCGTGCGCGCCTGAGCTGCCCGCCGTCACCGCGCTGGTCACCCGGTGGCTGGAGTCCGTGCCGGCCGGGCCGGTGGTGCTGGCCGGGCACTCCACCGGGGCGCAGGTCGCGCTCCGGGTGGCGGCCGAGCGGCCCGACCTCGTCCGGGCGCTGGTCCTGCTCGGGCCGACGTTCCCGCCGAGGCTGCGCACGGATTCAGCCCTGCTGGCCTCGTACGTCCGGACGACCGTGCACGAACCCGCTGGCCTGCTCACCTCGACGCTGCCGTACTACCGGCGGGCGGGGCTGAAGACGCTGACCCGTTTCGTGCGGACGGCGCAGGAGGACGAGCCGGAGAAGCTGGCGCCGGCTGTGTCGTGCCCGATGCTCGTCGCCCGGGGTGTCCACGACGCGGTCGCCACCCAGTCGTGGGCCGACCGGCTGGCCGCGTCGGCCGCCGACGGGCGTTCGGTGACCGTGCCGGGGGCGCACGCGTTCCCGTACCGGCACGGCGGCCTGACCGCCGCGCTCATCAACGGGGCGGCCAGGCGGGCAGGAATCCTCTGAACTCGGGCGGCACGTGGCGGTGGAAGCCCGCCCCTGCGGAGGCTCCTTCCTCGTGACGTCGGCACCGCGCAGTGAGGCGCGGGGCCGGGCGTGTGACCATGGGGGGATGGCGGAGACGATGACGGCGTGGGTGGTGGCGCGGCCGGGGCCCATGGCCGGTGACCCCCTGGAACGGGTGCGCCTCCCCGTCCCCGAGCCCGGCCCCGGCGAGGTGCTGGTCAAGGTCGAGGTGTGCGCCGTCTGCCGTACCGATCTCCACCTGGCGGAGGGCGACCTGACCCCGCGCCGGCCCCGCACCGTCCCCGGGCACGAGGTCGTGGGCCGGGTCGCGGGCCGCGGCCCCGGCGCGGACCTGCCCGACGGCGCCCGCGTCGGCGTGGCGTGGCTCCGCTCGACCTGCGGCGTCTGCCGCTACTGCCGCCGCGGCGCCGAGAACCTGTGCCCGGACTCCCGCTACACCGGCTGGGACGCCGACGGCGGCTACGCCGAGTACCTGACCGTCCCTCAGGACTTCGTCCACCCGCTGCCCGCCGATCCGCCGGCCGAGAAGCTGGCGCCGCTGCTCTGCGCGGGCATCATCGGCTACCGGGCGCTGCTCCGCGCCGAGCTGCCGCCGGGCGGGCGCCTCGGCGTGTACGGGTTCGGCGCCTCGGCGCACCTGACCGCCCAGGTGGCCATCGCCCAGGGCGCGACCGTGCACGTGCTGACCCGCGCCCCGGAGGCCCGGCGGCTGGCGCTCGACCTGGGCGCCGCCTCGGCGGGCGACGCCTACGACGCCCCGCCGGAGCCGCTGGACGCCGCCATCCTGTTCGCGCCCGTGGGCGACCTCGTGCCGGTGGCGCTGGCCGCCCTGGACCGGGGCGGCACGCTGGCCGTGGCCGGGATCCACCTGACCGACGTCCCGTCCCTGAACTACCGGCAGCACCTGTTCCAGGAGCGCACGCTGCGCAGCGTCACCGCCAACACGCGCGCCGACGGCCGCGCCCTGCTGGAGCACGCCGCCCGCAGCCCGCTGCGCGTCACGACCGTGCCGTACGGGCTGGACGAGGCCGGGCAGGCCCTGGCCGACCTGGCCGCCGACCGGATCACCGGCGCGGCCGTCCTGCACATGGACGCCTGACACATGGACGCCTGAGCACGCCGGTCCCGCGAGGCTCGGCGGGGCTCACGAGACCGTTGCCTCCGCCAGCAGGCGGGCGAACTCCTGAGGCGTCTCGGCCGCCGCCCACAGCACCCGCTGCCGCGCGGCGCCCGTCCCCCGTTCCCGGGCGCGCTGGAGCAGTCCCGCGATCAGGTCGGCGTCCGGGGCGCGGTCCAGCAGCGTGGCCAGCATCCGCTCGTGGTTCACCACCCGGCCCGTGTACGGGTCGCGGGTGGGGGCGGCCAGGCCGTGGTGGGCGGCGGCGTTCAGCGCGGCGGCCACCCGTACGTCGCCGATGCGCCTGATCGGCACGCCGGCCCGCAGCTCGGCGATGGCCAGCCCCACCACGGCCCGCGCCAGGCTGGTGATCAGGACGGTGTCGTCCACGGACAGGCAGGCGTCCATGATGCGCAGCTCGATCGTCGGGTAGCGGGACGACAGCCGGGCGTGGAAGTACACGCCGCGCTCGTCGATCGCGTGCCCCCGGCGGATCAGCCTGCTCACGGCCGCGTCGTAGTCGCCGACCGACCGCCACGCCCGGGGAGCCGTGGCCGAGGGCCAGCGGGCCCAGCGCCGGTACCGCTTGCTCTGCCACCCGCTGTCGCGGCCGTTCGCGATCGGCGAGTTGGCGCTGACGGCGAGCAGCGTGGCCAGCCACGGCCGCACCCGCGTCAGCACCTGGACGCCCAGCTCGCGCGAGGGCATGCCGACGTGGACGTGACAGCCGCAGGTGCCGGTGCAGGCCAGCAGCGGGCCGAAGCGCCTGGCCAGCTCCCGGTAGCGGGGGTCGGGTGTCACGGCGTCCGCGCCGGGCATGCGGTGCGGGGCGACGCCGGAGGCGACGAGGTGGCAGCCGTTCTCGGCCGCGGCCTGGGCCGCCCGGCGGCGGAGCGCCCGGAGCTGGCTCCCCGCCTCCTCCGGGCATCCGCACACGCAGGTGACGGTCTCCAGCTGGTAGCGCATGGCCTCGGGCTTGACATGGTCGTCGCCCATGAGGTCGATGAGCTGGGGCGCTGTCAGCGCCAGTTCGCCGTCGGCGCGGTTCATGAGGAGGAACTCCTCCTCCACGCCCACGGTGAGCGTCCGGCCCGCGGCCTGGACCGCCGCGCTGGTGACCATGGCGCCACCTCCTCGCCCGTCACGTCCGATGCGCCGGAGGGAGCGCCCGCCTGTGGTAACTACCCTCTCCGGCGGCTTCTCACGCGACGTTTTCGCAGGTCATCCCCGGGACGACGGGCTTTCGAGCGGCTGGCCGCCGGGTGCGTCACGACGCGACGACCCGTACGGACGTGACGGCCGGGTCCACGGAGTCCGGGACGACCATGCCCGCGTCCACCCCCGAACGCAGGTACTTCAGCACCTCGTACGTCAGCCGCTCCCCCGGCACCACGGCCGGGATGCCCGGCGGGTACGGCGTGAGCATCTCCGCCGAGATCCGTCCGGACGCCTGCTCCACCGGCACCTGCTCCGTCTCGGCGAAGAACGCGTCGCGGGGCGGCATGACTTGCTCCAGATCCATCCTCAACGGCTCCTCCCAGTGGTCCCTCGACGCCGGGCGGTCCTCTTTCCGGGCCGTCAACGGCCACACCACAGGTCAGCGGTGGAGAGTCAGAGGCGGTCGAGGATGCGCCCCATCTGGTCGATCTCGTCCCGCTGCGACGTCTCGATGCTCTTGGCGAGCCCTTTGGCCTCGGCGCTCTCCCCCTCCCGCTGCTCCCTCTGGGCCATCGCGACCGCCCCCTCGTGGTGGTCGATCATCATCCGGGTGAACTGCTTGTCGAAGATGTCGCCGCTGAACGCTTCGAGATCCGCCATGTCGTCGGCGGACAGCGTGCCGGGCATGCCGTGCCTCATGTGCCCGCGCGTGGACTCGGGCGCTCCCCACGCCTTGAGCCAGCCGCGCATGGCGGCGATCTCCGGCTCCTGAGCCGCCCTGATGCGCTCGGCCAGCTTCTTCACCTCGGGGTCCTCGGCGCGCGTGGCGGCCAGTTCGGCCATCTCGACGGCCTGGAGGTGGTGCGGGATCATCATCCGCGCGAACAGGACGTCGGCGTCGTTGTGCGCGCCCGGGGGCTGGGCCTCCGTCTGGCGTACGGCGGGGGCGTCGGGCATCTCGCCGGTGGCCGGGACATCGCCACCGGTCCCGCCGCAGGCGGTGAGCAGGCCGAGGACCCCGGCAGCGGCGATCATGATGCGGGCGGTCGTACGGTGCGCGAGCATGATGATGTGACTCCTGGTGACGGTACGGGTGTTGACCGTAATCGTGGAATCGACCGGCCCGCGCGCGCGTCACCGACACGCGGGCCCCTGCGGCGGGCTGCTGATTCGGCCGCCGGCGGGCCCGCCCGCGTATCTCCCATCGGCGCCGGCACAGGGGCGGCGCCCCGGGCAGGAGGCACACGCATGGTCGCACGGCGCAGGATCGGTCGCCCCAGGGCGGGCCGGCGGTGGTACGCCGTCCTCGCCGCCGTCCCTCTCCTCGCGTACGGGGTGCCGGCGGTGGTGCTGGCCGGCGAGGTGCCGCCGCGCACGACGGCCGCGGGCGTGGACATCGGCGGGCTCTCCCCGGCGCGGGCGCGGGCCCGGCTGGAGGAGGCGTTCGCCCGCACGGGCCGGATCGCGCTGGCCGCGGCGGGCAGGACCGTCACCATGGCGCCCGCCGACCTGGGCCTCACGCTCGACGCCGCGGCCACGGTCGCGGCCGCCATGGACGGCGTCACCACGCCCGCCGGGGTGGCCCGCGGCCTGCTCGGCAGCCGCGTGCTGGCTCCGCGGGCCCGGGTGGACGAGGGGCTGCTGACCCGGAAGGTCGCGGCTCTGGCCCGGGCCGTGGACCGCGCGCCGCGGGAGGGCGGCGTCCGCTACGAAGGGCTGGAGCCGCGGCCGGTGCTGCCCGGGGCTGGACGCTCTCTCGACCGGGCCGCGGCGGCGCGGGCGATCCGCGACGCCTTCCTCGCCCGCCGGGCGAGGGTCACGCTGCCGGTCCGGCCGCTCGCCCCGTCGGTGACGGCGGAGAAGACGCGCGCCGCCGCCCGCTCCACCGCCCGCGCGGCCGTGGCGGCGCCGCTGACGCTGACGGCGGGCGGGCGGCGGGCCACCCTGTCACGGTCGCGGCTGGCGGCCCACCTGCGGTTCGTGGCGGACGGCCGGGGCGGGCTGCGGCCGTCGTTCGACGCCCGCGAGGTCGCGGCCGAGCTGCGGGACGAGCTGGTCCCGGCCGCGGAACGCCCCGAGGACGCCGGGTTCACGATCGCCAAGGGCCGCCCCGCGGTCGTGCCGGGCCGGACGGGCAGCGGCCTCGCCCCCACCGCGGTGAGCGCCGCCGTGTCGGCCGCCCTCACGTCGGGGACCCGTACGGCCGGGATCGCCCTCACGCGGGTCGAGCCGGCCCTGACCACCGAGCGGGCGCGCGCGCTGGGCATCAGGGAGAAGGTCAGCTCCTTCACCACGCGGCACCCGTGCTGCGCGCCCCGCGTCACGAACATCCACCGCATCGCCGACCTGGTGGACGGCCACGTGGTCCGGCCGGGCGCGACGTTCTCGCTCAACGGCCTGGTGGGCCGGCGCGACCGGGAGCGCGGCTTCGTGGAGGCGCCGATGATCCTGAACGGCCGGTTCGTCAACGACGTGGGCGGAGGCGTGTCGCAGTTCGCGACCACGATGTTCAACGCGGTGTTCTTCGGCGGGTTCGAGGACGTGCGGCACACGCCGCACCAGTTCTTCATCTCCCGGTATGCGGCGGGCCGCGAGTCCACGGTGTCGTTCCCACAGCCGGACTTCCGCTGGCGCAACGACTCGCCGTACGGGGTGCTGATCAGGACGTCGTACACGAAGACGTCCGTCACGGTCGAGTTCTGGAGCACCAGGCGGTACGACGTCGAATCCCGCAGCTCCGCCCGCTACGCCGTCAAGGACTTCCCCACGCTGACGGACTCGGGCCCGGACTGCCTGCCGATGGGCGGAGTGGAGGGCTTCGCGATCGACGTGTGGCGGATCTTCAGGAAGGACGGCGAGGTGGTCCGCAGGCAGAGGTTCCACACCGTGTACGCCCCCGAGCCGCGCCTCACCTGCGCCTGAGCGGGAGACGAAGGAGCCGAGGCGGCCGGGACCCTCTCGTCACCGGCCGCCTCGGCCGCTCTCGGGCGGCTGCGCGCGGATCACTTGAACCCGCGCAGCCGCAGGCTGTTGCTGACCACGAAGACGCTGGAGAACGCCATCGCGGCACCGGCGATCATGGGGTTGAGCAGCCCCATGGCGGCCAGCGGCAGGGCGGCCACGTTGTAGGCGAACGCCCAGAACAGGTTCCCCTTGATCGTACGCAACGTCCGGCGCGACAGGCGGATGGCGTCGGCCGCCACGCGGAGGTCACCCCGCACGAGCGTCAGGTCGGACGCCTCGATGGCCACGTCGGTGCCGGTGCCCATGGCCAGGCCCAGGTCGGCCTGGGCGAGCGCGGCGGCGTCGTTGACCCCGTCGCCGACCATGGCCACCGACCTGCCCTCGGACTGGAGCCGCTTGACCACGTCCACCTTGTCCTGGGGCAGCACCTCGGCGATCACCTCGTCGATGCCGACCTCGGCGGCCACGCTCCGGGCGACCGCCTCGTTGTCGCCGGTGAGCAGCACCGGGGTCAGGCCGAGCGCGCGCAGCCGCCGGATGGCCTCGGCCGAGGTGGGCTTGACCACGTCGGCCACGACCAGCACGGCGCGGGCCTCGCCGTCCCAGCCGACGGCGACGGCCGTGCGGCCGGCGTTCTGCGCCTCGTCCAGCGCCCGCTCCAGGTCGGCGGGCAGGTGCTGCGACCACTCGGCCAGCAGCTTGGGCCGGCCGACGAGCACCGCGTGCCCGTCCACGACGCCCTGCACGCCGAGCCCTTCGACGTTGGCGAAGTCCTCGGGCGTGGGCAGCTCGCCGGCCCGCTCGGCCGCGCCGCGGGCGACGGCCCGGGCGATGGGGTGCTCGGAGGCGTTCTCCAGGGCCCCGGCCAGGCGCAGCACCTCGACGGGGTCCTCGCCCTCGGCCACGTGCGTCTCGACCAGCGTCATGCGGCCCTCGGTGACGGTGCCGGTCTTGTCCAGCACGACGGTGTCCACCCGGCGGGTCGACTCCAGCACCTCCGGCCCCTTGATGAGGATGCCGAGCTGGGCGCCGCGGCCCGTGCCGACCAGCAGCGCGGTGGGCGTGGCCAGGCCGAGCGCGCAGGGGCAGGCGATGATGAGCACGGCCACCGCGGCGGTGAAGGCCGCCGCCGGGCCCGCGCCCGCGCCGAGCCAGAAGCCGAGCGTGCCCAGCGACAGCGCGATCACGATGGGCACGAACACACCCGAGATCCGGTCGGCCAGCCGCTGCACCTGCGCCTTGCCGGTCTGCGCCTCCTCCACGAGCCTGGCCATCTGGGCGAGCTGCGTGTCGGAGCCGACGCGGGTGGCGCGTACGACCAGCCGGCCGCCCGCGTTGACGGTGGCGCCGGTGACCGCGTCGCCCGGCCGCACCTCGACCGGCACGGACTCGCCCGTCAGCATCGAGGCGTCGACCGCGGAGGTGCCCTCCTCGACCACGCCGTCCGTGGCGATCTTCTCGCCGGGCCGGACGACGAACCGGTCGCCCACGGCCAGCCGGGAGATCGGCACGCGGACCTCGGCGCCGTCACGCAGGACGGCGACGTCCTTGGCGCCCAGCTCCATCAGCGCCCGCAGGGCCGCGCCCGCCCGCCGCTTGGAGCGGGCCTCGAAGTAGCGTCCGGCCAGGATGAACGCGGTCACTCCGGCGGCGGCCTCCAGGTAGATGTTGCCCGAGCCGTCCGTGCGGGCGATCGTCAGCTCGAACGGGTGGGTCATGCCGGGCGTGCCGGCCGTGCCGAGGAACAGCGCCCACAGCGACCAGCCGAGCGCGGCGATCGTGCCGAGCGAGACCAGCGTGTCCATGGTCGCCGCGCCGTGGCGCAGGTTGGTCCAGGCGGCCTTGTGGAACGGCCATCCGGCGTAGACCACGACCGGCGCGGCCAGCGTGAGCGACAGCCACTGCCAGGACGTGAACTGCAGCGCCGGCACCATCGCCATCGCGATCACCGGGACGCTCAGCACCACGGCCGTGATCAGCCGGGAGCGCAGCGGCCCCAGCTCGTCCGGCCCCTCCCCGCGCTCGCCACGCTCGTCCCCGGGCTCCCGCTCGGGCGCGGGCGGCTCGGGCAGGGCGGCGCTGTAGCCGGCCTTCTCGACCTCGGTGACCAGAACCAGCGGGTCGAGCCCCTCGGGGAAGGTCACCTTGGCCTTCTCCGTGGCGTAGTTGACGGTGGCCGTGACGCCGTCGAGCTTGTTCAGCTTGCGCTCGATGCGGTTGGCGCAGGACGCGCAGGTCATGCCGCCGATCGCCAGCTCGACCGCGCCGTGCGGCCTCTCACCGGCGACGGTGGTCTCCTTGATGGGGGACATCACCTCTCCTTTCGTCGCGTCCCGCGATCAGTGGGCGTGCGCGCCCTGATCGTCGTGACCACCGGGCTCGGCGCTCGGTGTGCCGGCGGGCGTGCCGCTCGGCACCGGCGTCGCGCCGGGCGAGCCGGCGTGGACGGTGAAGGCGGCGGTGCGGACCTTCCCCTGGTGCTGGAAGTCCAGGAAGAGACGGTAGTCGCCGCCGCTCGGCGCCTCGGCGTAGAAGACGATCTCGGGACCGGCCGTGGTGACGCCGTCGCCGGGCGTGCCGTCCGGGTGGACGTGCAGGTACGCCAGGTCGCCGCCGCGCAGGGCGACGAGGTGCCCGTACGCACCGAGATACGGCTGCAGGTCGGTGACCGGTTCGCCGTCCTTGCTCACCTTGAGCGCCAGACGGCTCGACCGGCCGGGGACGAGGTCGCCGTCCAGCTCGACCGTGTAGCCGTCCACGCTCGCCGTGCGGGCGGCCACGGGCAGCGGGCGGGGGGTGTAGCCGCCCGCGACGAGCACGTCGGCCCCGAGCGTCAGCGCGGGACCGCCGGTCGCCGCGAAGTCGGCGAAGGCCCGGTAGGCGCCCGCCTCGGGCAGCGTCAGCCTGACCGTCCATACGCCGTCGGCGGACATCTCCGGGTGGACGTGCTGGAACGTCGTCAGGTCGCGCGAGGTGAGAATGAGGTGGAGCTTCTTGTCATGACGGGTCTGGAAATCGGTGATGTTGCCCCCGCCTGGGCCGGTCACGGCGAAGCGGAAGTCGGCGGGCTCACCGGGCTTGATCGCGCCGGTGAGCGGGACGAACGTGTAGTCGTTCTCTGACACCTGGAGCCCCCCCGGGGTATCTTCGGAGCCGACCTGTGCCGCGTCGCCGTGGCTCTGGGTGGCCTGCTCGGTGTGGGTGCCGGACGTCGCGTGGGCGCCGGGAGCCTTGGTCCCGGCGATCACCGCGCCGCTGTCGCCCAGCGCGTTGCCGGCGCCGAGCGCCCCGCCGAACACCACGGCCAGCCCCAGGGCGTACAGCCCGAGCCTGCCTGCCGTGTTCACGACGCGCTCTCCACGGTGTAACCGGCCTCCTCGACGGCGGCCACGATCCGCGCCTGCTCGACCGGCTGCTCGCTGGCGACGGTCAGCAACCCGCTCTGCAGGTCGACCTCGACGCCGGTGACGCCCGGCACCTCGCCGACCTCCTCCTTCACGGAGCTGACGCAGTGGCCGCAGGTCATGCCCTTGACGGTGTAGGTAGCGGTGGTGGCCATACCGATCACTCCTCGAAACAGCGTTAACGGAACGGAACTCAAAGCGGGGGTCACGAGCGCACGAGCCGCGCGATCGCGTCGGAGGCCTCCTTGACCTTGGCCTGCGCCTCGGGCCCGCCCTCGCGGGCGGCCTCGGCGACGCAGTGGGCCAGGTGCTCCTCCAGCAGGGACAGGGCGAACGACTGCAGGGCGCTGGTGGCCGCCGACACCTGGGTCAGGACGTCGATGCAGTACTTGTCGTCCTCGATCATGCGCTCGAGCCCGCGGACCTGCCCCTCGATCCGGCGCAGCCGGCGGCTGTGGTCGTCCTTGCGTGCGGAGTATCCCGCCATCGCCGACCTCCTCTCCCTTGCCGTGTACCCACCCTAACACGGTACCCCCCTACGGTATTTCCGACCCGCCGGATTTTTCCGGGCGAGCGCCCGGGCCGGGGCGGGACCGCAGGCCGGGGCGGGGTAGCGTCGCTATCAGAGGCACCGCCGGTAGGAGGGACATGTCCGACGCCCGCCGCACGTCCAGCGCGCGCCGCCCGGCCGGCCCGGACGCGGGCCCGCGCTCCGCGCCGCCGCGCGAGCCGTGGGTGCGGCGCGTCCCCTGGGCCACGCTGGGCGCGATCTCCCTCGGCGGGGCGCTGGGCGCGCTGGCCCGCTACGGCGTCACGCTGGCCCTCCCTCACCCGCCGGGCGGGTTCGCCTGGGCCACATGGCTGGTCAACGTGACGGGGTGCCTGCTGATCGGCCTGCTCATGGTCGCCGTCACCGAGGCGTGGCAGGTCCACCGGCTGGTGCGGCCCTTCCTCGGCATCGGCGTGCTCGGCGGCTACACCACGTTCTCGACGTACGTGGTGGACGCGCAGAAGGCGCTGGAGGCGGGCGCGGCGCGCACGGCGCTGGCCTACCTGGGGGGCACGCTGGTCGCCGCGCTGCTGGCGACCCACGCGGGTGAGCGCCTGGGCCGCCTGGTGTTCATCACCTGGCGCTCGCGGGGGGAGGAACGATGAGACTCAAGGGCCCGGCCCTGCGCCTGACCGTCTACGTCGAGGAGGACGCGGCCTGGCGCCACAAGCCGCTCTACCACGAGATCGTGCACCGCGCCCGGCAGGCGGGACTGGCGGGGGCGAGCGTGATCCGGGGCATCGAGGGCTACGGCGCCTCCAGCGAGATCCACACCACCCGGATCCTGTCGCTGTCGGAGGACCTGCCGCTGGCGATCGTGATCGTGGACACGGCGGAGCGGGTCCGCGCCTTCCTGCCGCAGCTCGACGAGCTGGTCACCGAGGGGCTGGTGATGGTCGACGAGGTCGAGGTGATCCGCTACGCGGGCCGCACCGCCGGGGACTCCGCCCCAGGCGGTGCGGACGACGCCGGGCCGGTCGACGCGGGCGGGCGCGACTCGTGACCGTGCTGCTCGTCGTGCTCGGGGCCGCCGTGGGGGCTCCGCTGCGCTACCTGGTCGACCGGCTCGTGCAGGCGCGGCACGACTCCGTGTTCCCCTGGGGCACGATGACGGTCAACGTGATCGGCTCGGCGGTCCTGGGTTTCCTCGCCGCCGCGGCCGTGTCCGGGCCGGTCATGACCCTGCTGGGCACCGGCTTCTGCGGCGCGCTGACCACGTACTCGACGTTCGGGTACGAGACCGTGCGGCTGGCCCGTACCGGCGCCACGACGTACGCGCTGCTCAACGCGCTGGGCAGCGTGGCGGCCGGGCTGGGCGCGGCGTGGTGCGGCATGGCCGTCGCGCTGGCCCTGACACCGTGACCGCCGGCCTCACATGAAGGCGTAGCACTCCACCTCGGAACGCCGGTAGGTCAGCCCGTTGGCGACCGAGTCCCGGACGCAGGCGCGTTCGGAGGTGCTCAGCATGAGCCTCCCGCACACGGTCACACCGGAGTAGGCGCGGCAGTCGAGCGACGGGTCGGCGGCGCCGATGCGGTAGGTCTGCCTGACATCGGTGCGGCACCGTGTGCGCGCGGCGACCGTGTTCGCGTACGAGCACTGGTGGAGCAGGATGCGGTACTGGCGTCTGCTGACGTCCTGGCCATCGCCGCCGGCGCCCGCCGAGGCCGGGCCGCGGTTGTCGCCGTCGGCGCTCGCCGACCCCAGATCGCGCAGGTCACCGTCGGCCCGCGCCGAGGAGGCGCACAGGCCCAGCATGACCACCACCCCGAGACCAGCGGCAACGATCTTGTTCATGGCTACCCCCACAAGCGGGATACCGCCCGCAATACCCCCCAAAACCCCACATTTCGCCTTCCCCGAAGGGGCTCGGCGTGTCGCGCCGCGAGCCTACCGGGCGGGCCGGGGAGCGCAGGGAACGATGGTGCCCCTGTTACGCCCGGGGCCGGTAGCCGGTCTGGCGGAGCATGGCGACCAGGTAGGACTTGACCTCTCCGGCGGTCACCGTGTCCGGAAAGGCCCCGAGGTGATGCAGGACGGCTCCCCCGAGGATCTGCTGGAGGGCGTCGAGGTCGGCCTCGGCAGGCAGCTCGCCGCGCTCGCGCGAGCGGTCCAGCGCGGCCCGCTCGGCCGCCGCCCGGCGCGCCCCGTGCGACTCGCGGTACGCGCGCATCAGCTCCGGATGGGCGACCCCCGCGTCGTGCCCGACCTGATCGCCAAGACCGAGGCGACGGTCGAGGAGCTGCGCCGGGGCCTGGCCGGCACGTCGGGCGACGCGCTGTTCGCGTACATCCTGAAGGACCGCGACGTCATCGCCGACCTCACTTTCGACCCGCGCAGCGTGGCGGCGGCGCTCATCGGCATCCAGTCGGTGAACTGGGTCAACAAGCACATGGCGGAGTGGCTGGGCGTCCAGAACGCGGCCGACGCCGTCTCGCAGTCCGCCGACCACAACGTGGTGGCCGCGACGGGCCTCGACCTGCTGGCGGTCTCCGACGTGGTCCGGAAGCACCCGGCCGTGGTCGCGTACCTGGAGACGGCCGGGCGCGACACGTTCTTCTCCGGGCTCGCCGGGGTGGCCGGCGGCGAGGTGGTCCGCCGGCGAGGACTACCTGCGCGCGTACGGCATGCACGGCCAGGGCGACATCGACATCACCCGGACGCGGTGGAGCGAGGACCCCACGCTGCTCGTCCCGCTGACCCTGACCAACGTCCGGACCCTCGCCCCCGGCGAGCGCGAGCGCAAGGCCGAGCGGGGACGCGCCGAGGCCGAACGCGCGATGAACGACCTGCTGGAGCGGATCAGGAAGCTGCCCGGAGGCGGCCGCAAGGCCAGGCGGGCGGCCCGCAGGATGCGCCTGATCCGGCACTTCATCGGCTACCGCGAGTACTCCAAGCACGCCCTGCTCCAGCGCTACGAGCTGTACAAGGGGGCGATGCTCGCCGAGGCCGGTCGGCTGGCCCGGCAGGGCGTGATCAAGGAGCCCGAGGACGTGTACTTCCTGTCCTTCGAGGAGCTGCGGCAGGTCGTGAACACCGGGCGACTACACGATCATCACCGAGCGGCGCGACGCGCACGAGACGTACCGGAAGATGACGCCGCCCCGCGTCATCACCTCCGAAGGCGAGCTGATCGACGGCGGGCGCGACCCGGCGCATCCGCGACGGCCGGCGCATCCGCGTCAACGGCTCCGAGGGATATGTGGAGGTGTTGCCTGACGAGGCGTGAGGCGGGCAGGGTGGAGCGTGTGAGCAGCGATGAGACGCGCGACGGTGTGCCGCTGACCAACCTGGACCAGCCGTTGTTCGACGGGTCCGGCACGACGAAACGGAACCTGGTCGACTACCTCGACGCCGTGAGCGACCGCGTCCTGCCCGTCCTGCGCGAGCGTCCGCTGTCGGTCGTGCGGGTCCGCCCCGGCCAGCCGGCCTTCATGCAGAAGAACGTGCCCAAGTACGCCCCGTCGTGGGTGCGCACGGTCTCCGTCTGGGCCGAGGCGTCACGCCGGCAGGTGTCGTACGCGCTGTGCGACGACCGCCGCACGCTGCTGTGGTTCGCCAACCAGCGGGCGGTCGAGTACCACCCGGCGCTGGCCCCCGCCGGCGGCGACCCCACCCACCTGGTGCTCGACCTCGACCCGCCCGAGGGCGGGTCGTTCGACCTCGCCGTGCGGGCGGCCCTGCTCGTACGGCGGGCGCTCGGCGACGCCGGCCTGGCCGGGGCGGTCAAGACCAGCGGCGCCAAGGGCACGCACGTGTTCGTGCCCGTGGAGCCGGGCGTCCCGGTCGAGGACCTGGCGGCGGCCACCCGCGCCCTCGGCGCCCGGGCCGCCCGCCTCGATCCCGGCCTCGCGACGACGGCGTTCATCCGGGAGGACCGCGAGGGCAAGGTGTTCATCGACTCGACCCGGGCGGGCGGGGCGACGGTGGTGGCGGCCTACAGCCCGCGGGTCCGGCCGGGCGTGCCGGTGTCGTTCCCCGTGGCGTGGGACGACCTCGGCGCGGTGAGCCCGGGCGACTTCACCGTCCACACCGTGCCGGCGCTGCTGGACGGCCGCGACCCGTGGGCGGAGCTGATGCCGCCGCCGCAGCGGCTGCCCGCCGACCTGGTCGAGGAGGGGCACACGATCCCGGTGGCGCGGGTGCAGGCCATGCACGAGGGCAAGCGCCGGGCCCGCGCCCGCCGCGGCGAGTAGGTCTCCGCGGCGGGCGATGCCGGAACCCGGACCTACTGGAGCCGCTCGAACGGGGTCGGGGTCTGGCCGGTCCAGCGGTGGAGCTGGGCGACGCCGGTCTGCTTGGTCACTCCGCCCTCCGTGATCTTGCCGTCCTTGGCCAGGTAGAAACGGCCGTCGTCGAGCGAGACCAGGCCGTACTGGCCGCTCGACTCCCAGCCCCAGACGTCGGTCGCGTCGTGGTGCAGGCCCTGGCGGAGCAGCGGCAGCAGGGTGCCCCGCTCCGGCTGCGGCTGCCCCTCGACCGGGCCCTCGACCGGCCGGGCGGAGCCGTCCACGACGAACAGCGAGTAGTTCGGGAACTGCGGCTTGACGCCCTTGTAGACGGCCATCAGCCAGTTGCCCGACCGCTTGTCGTACTCAAGGTTCTGCACGCCGTAGGTGGTGTTGCCGGTGCGGACGAAGTACTTGCCGGACGCCTTGTCCGGGCCGGCCGTGTGCGGCTGGGACTGGGTGAGCGGGCGCTCGTACTTGCGCCAGTCGCGGATGTCGTACTGCAGGAGGACCTGGTGGTCGTTGTCCGTCCGGGTGGCGTTGGCGTAGACGCCGTAGGCGACGGTCAGCTTCTGCTGTCCGCCGCGCCGGCCGAACGCCGGGCCGAAGGCGACGCCGTCGATGCCGCTGCAGCCGTAGCGGTGATCGGGGGTGTTGGCGACGTTGCCGTCGAAGACGCCGTCGCCGTTCATGTCGGCGACGTAGTCGTCCACCACGTCCTTGAGGTAGACGGCGGTCACCACGTCCGACCCCTCGGCGTTCATGTCGAGGCTGGTGATCCGGCCGACGTCGAAGATCGCGATGTAGAACGCCTTCGCGTCCTTGTACTCCAGGGAGCCGTAGACGCGGCCGTCCTTCTCGTTGAAGTCGAGGTCGCCCAGGTGACCGGTGAACCCGGTGACCGAGCCCACCGGGTTGCCCTTGAGGTCGGTCTTGACGAGGAGGTTGGTGAAGGAGAAGTACATGTACCCCTTCTTCCGGTCCAGGGCCATGCCCTGCACGTGGCCCGACGGCCAGGCGCCGCCGTTCACCTCCGCGGGGAGGTCGACCGGCCTCGTCTCCGCCCGCGCCATGGCGGGGCCGGAGCCGGGAGCGATGGTGAGGCCAGTGGTGAGAGCGGCCGTGAGCAGTACGTGTGCGACCCGCATGTTCTTCCGTGTGCCTTCCGAGGGGGAAAAGGTACTCCGGAAGATCCTTACAGAGGTTGTCCGGCGCGTCCATGGACGGCGGTCAAACGCCGCGCGACGCGCGCCGGAACGATTCGGCCACCCTTCAGAGGGTCTCCTCTCAGAACGTCTCCTCGCGGACGACCGCGACGCCGCCGCCGGGCACCTCGCCGGTGAAGGGGGCACCGGTCAGCAGGTCGGCGCCGCTCACCCCAGGCACGGACACCGGACCGGGGCCGTGGTTGATGAGGAAGACGTGCGCGCCCCGCCGTACGAGCTCCAGGGTGTCGGGCAGGTCGCGCGGCCGGGTGACGCCCGCGAGGTCGGCCAGCCCGGCGAGCAGCGGGCGCAGGCCGGCCGCGGACAGCCCGGCGGACAGGTACCGGGCGGTGCCGCCGCCGAAGGCGTTGACGGTGTAGGCGGGGTGCCCGGCGTCGGGCCCGTCGGCGAAGCGCAGCTCGGCGCGGGCCCGCTCCAGGATCACCCGCTCGGACCAGATCCGGCCGCTCGCCCCGCCGGTCAGGGTCACGCTCTCGTGCTCGCGCAGCGGGTGGAACTCCTCCACGCGCAGGCCGAGCAGCTCGCGCAGCGCGCCCGGGCAGGGCCCGTCGTGGACGGTGTCGTTCTCGTCCACGACGCCGGAGAAGTACGACACGAGCAGGTGGCCGCCCGCCTCGACGTAGCGCTGGAGGTTCTTGGCCGACGCCTCGGTCAGCAGGTACGAGCTGGGCAGCACCACCAGCTTGTACGCCGACAGGTCGGCCGACGGGTGGACCAGGTCGGTGGTGACGTGCTCCCGCCACAGCGCCTCGTAGAAGGCGTCGACCCGCTCGCGGAACGCCAGGTCGCCCGAGGGCCGCCACTCCAGCTCCAGCGCCCAGTACGCCTCCCAGTCCCAGGCGATCGCCACCTCGGCGGCCACCCGCGCGCCCCGGACCGGGGCCAGGCGGCGCACGTCCCGCCCCAGCGCCACCACGTCGCTCCACATCTGGGAGCCGGTGCCGGCGTGCGGCACCATCGCCGAGTGCCACTTCTCCGCGCCGTGCCGGGAGGCCCGCCACTGGAAGAACAGCACCGCGTCGGCGCCCCTGGCCACGTGGGCGAGGCTGTTGCGGCGCATCTCGCCGGGCCGCTTGGCGATGCCGCGCCGCTGCCAGCTCGTCGCGCCGGTCGAGTGCTCCATGAGCATCCACGGCGCGCCGCCCGCCAGCGAGCGGCTGAGGTCGGCGGACATGGACAGGCGGATGTGGTTGGCCGGGTCCTCGGCGTCCAGGTAGTGGTCGTTGGCGACCACGTCCAGCTCGGGGGCCCAGCGCCACAGGTCCATGGACTTGCAGTTGACGGTGCCGGCGAAGTTGGTGGTGACCGGCTTGCCGGTGCGGCGCAGGACGTCGCGTTGCAGCCGGTAGTGCCCGAGGTGCTCCTCGTTGGCGAAGCGGGCGTAGTCGAGGCGCTGGGCCGGGTTGACGGCCGTGTGACTCCAGCGGGGCGCGTCGATCTCCTCCCACTCGCCGTACGTCTGCCCCCAGAACGTGGTGCCCCAGGCGGCGTTGAGCGCGTCGAGGCTGCCGTGGCGCCGCCGCAGCCACTCGCGCCAGGCGGCCGTGCTGGCCGGGCAGTAGCACTCGCCGAGCGGGGCGCCGTACTCGTTGTGGACGTGCCACATGACCACGGCCGGGTGGTCGCCGTACCGCTCGGCCAGCCGCTCCACCAGGCGGGCGCTCGCCGCGCGGAAGGCGGGGTGGCTGGAGCAGGCGTGCTGGCGGCCGCCCGCGCCGACGCGCACGCCCTCGCGCGTCACGGGGAAGGCGTCCGGGTACGCCCGGGAGAACCAGGGCGGCGGGGCGGCGGTCGGGGTGCCGAGGTCCACCGCGATGCCCGCGCGGTGCAGCCGGTCCAGCACCGCGTCCAGCCAGCCGAACTCGTACACCCCCTCGCGCGGCTCCAGCAGGGCCCAGGCGAACACGCCGACGGTGACCAGGTTGACCCCGGCCTCCCGCATGAGGCGGACGTCCTCCTCCTGGACCTCGGCGGGCCACTGCTCGGGGTTGTAGTCCCCGCCGAACGCAAGACCCTCCGGCAGCGCCGGGTAACGACTCACGGACTCTCCCTCGTAGTGATCGATCATGCCTTCACGGCCCCGCTGGTGAGATCCGTGCGCCAGAACCGCTGCATCGTCAGGAACAGCGCGACCAGCGGGATGAGCGCCACGAACGCGCCGATGAGGATGAGGTTGTACAGGCTCGGGTTGTTCGCCCCGGCCGACAGCATGGTGAACAGGCCGACCGTCAGCGGGAACCTGTGGTCGTCGCCGAGCATGATGAACGGCAGCAGGAAGTTGTTCCAGATGGCGACGAACTGGAACAGGAAGATGGTCACCAGGCCGGGGGCCATCAACGGCAGCGCGACCCGGGTCAGCAGCGTCACGTGCGAGGCCCCGTCGATGCGGCCGGCCTCCAGCAGCGAGTCGGGCACGGCCGCCCCGGCGTAGACGCGGGCCAGGTAGATGCTGTACGGGTGCAGGATCTGCGGCAGCAGGACCGACCAGTACGTGTCGGCCAGGCCCGCCTTGCTGAACAGCAGGTACTGCGGGACCGCCAGCACCACCGCGGGCACGAGGATGCCGCCGATCAGCACGTTGAAGACCAGGTTCCGGCCGGGGAAGCGGTACTTGGCCAGGGTGTAGCCCGAGACGGCCGAGACCGCGGTCGACAGCAGCGCCCCTCCCCCCGCGTACAGCAGGGTGTTGAGCATCCACAGCCAGAACACCCCGTCGCGGTAGGCCGCGAGGTCGGCCAGGTTCTGGAAGAAGCCGGTGCCGAACGCGAACGTGCCGGTGGAGAACAACTCGCCGGACGTCTTGGTGGCGGCGACCACCACCCAGCTCACCGGGAACAGGCAGTAGATCGCGCCGAGCAGCAGCACCCCGGTCGGCACCAGCCCGAGAGGAGGCCGGGCGGGCGCGGCGGCGCGCCGTCCCACCCGGCCGGACGCCGTAGTCGCCATCACGCCTCCGCCTCGCCGAACGCGCGGTTCCTGACCACGCGCAGGAACCCGAACGACAACACCAGCGAGATCACGGCGATCACCATGGCCGTCGCGGCGGCCGAGTACAGGTCGCCGGTCACGAAGGCGTCCCGGTAGACCTTCATCAGGGGGCTCCAGGTCGAGCTGATCGTGTTGGACAGGGGCCGCAGGGTGGACGGCTCCGTGAACACCTGGACGGTGGCGATCACCGAGAAGACGGTCGTCAGGATGATCGCCGGAGCCAGGATCGGGATCTTGATGCGGAGCGCGATCTGCAGCTCCGAGGCGCCGTCGATGCGGGCCGCCTGGTAGAGGTCCTGCGGCACGGCCCGCAGGTTCGTGTAGAGGACGAGCATGTTGAAGCCGGTGCCGCCCCAGACCGCCACGTTGGCCATCGAGTAGACCACGGCGGCGGGGCTCAGCAGGTCCACGCCGAAGATCTGGTGGAACGGGCTGAGGCTCGGCAGGTAGAGGAACCCCCACATGAGGCTCGCCACGACACCCGGCACCGCGTACGGCAGGAAGATGGCCACCCGGGTGAACCTCCCGAGGCGCACCCGTGCCGCGTCCAGCATCAGCGCGAAGACCAGCGCCAGCCCCAGCATCACGGCCAGCACCAGCGTCCCGTACCCGAGGACGCGCAGCCAGCCCGCCCACAGCTCGGCGTCGCCGACGGCCGCGGCGTAGTTGTCGAGGCCGACGAACACCTCCTTGCGCGACCCCTTGCCGAGACCCAGGCCCGAGACCTTGGTCCGGCGCAGGCTCAGGTAGGCCGTGTAGCCGATCGGCAGCGCCATGAACAGCGTGAACAGCGTCACGGCAGGCAGGAGGAACAGGTAGGGCGCGATCGGGCCCCGGCTTCTCGACCCGGTCACTGGACGAGCCGGAACCCGGCCTTGGTCATGTCGGCGACCGTGGCGTCCTGGACCTTCCGCAGCGCGTCACTGAAGGACGTCTTGTCGGCGGCGGCCTTGTCGAAGGCGTCCTTGAAGGCGTTGTAGGCGACGTTCACGTTCGGCCCGAAGGTGAAGCCGCGGGCGCCCGCGCCGTACGTGGCGGCCTGCTTCCAGAAGTCGGGGACGTTGGCGAAGAAGGCCGGCGGCTCGGTCAGCAGCGCGGCGCCCTTGGTCGCGGCCGGGTATATCGCCCCCTCCTTGACCAGCAGCTTCAGCGCCTCGGCGTCGGTGTTGAGCCAGGCGGCGAACTTCGCCGCGGCCTCCTGGTGCTTGGAGGCCGCCGCGACGGCGACGGCCGAGCCGCCCCAGAAACCGCTGACGTTCTCCCCGGCGTTCCACTGCGGGAGCGGCGCGACGGACCACTTGCCCTTGCTCTTGGGCGCGTTGCTGGCCAGCGGTCCGGGCGCCCAGATCGCGGACGGCCAGGTGAGCAGCTTGCCGTCGTTGAGGGCCTTGTTCCACTCCGGGGTGAAGTACGGGGTGGTGCCGATCACGCCCTCCTTGACCAGGCCGCCCCAGTAGTCGGCGAGCTTCGTCGTGGGCTGGTCGTCGACGCCGACCTTCCACGCCTCGCCGCTGATCGACCACCACTGGCCGCCGGCCTGCTGCGCGAGACCGGCGAAGCTGCCCGGGTCCTTGCTGGAGAACGTGCCGAGGAGCACCTTCGGGTCCTTGCGGTGCACGGTCCTGGCCGCCTCGGCGTACTCGTCCCAGGTCTTCGGGACGGCGATGCCGTACTTGTCGAACAGGTCGGAGCGGTAGTAGAGCAGCATGGGGCCGCTGTCCTGCGGGATGCCGTAGACGGCGTCGGTGCCGAGCGTCACCAGGCCCCAGATGCCCTCCCCGAACTCCTGCTTGACCGGGTCGGCGGCGGCCTTGATGTCGGCCACGGCCTCGGCCGCCACGAACGACGGCAGCGCCTGGTACTCGGCCTGCATGAGGTCCGGCGGGTTGCCGGCCTTGGCGGCCGTGAGGAACTTGGTGGCCGCGTCGTCGCCGCCGGCCTGGGTGCTGGAGGTGACCTGGATGTCGGGGTGGGCGGCGTTCCAGGCGGCGACGACCTTGTCCATGCCGGGCACCCAGTTCCAGAAGGTCAGCGTGACCTTCCCGGCCTGGCTCGGCTGCCCGGCGCTCTGTGGTGCGGAGGTGGTGCCCGAGCCGGAGCCTGAGCTGGAGCAGCCCGCCACGAGGGCGGTGGCGAGGGCGGCGACGGCGAGCCTGGTCATGCGCATGGGGGCCTCGGCAGGGGGTGACGACGTCTGTGAACGTTCACAGGCTCGTTGTGACTCCGGCCACTGTCAAGAGGACGTTACCGTCTCGTTAAACCGGACGAAATTCGCAGTAGCGCCCTTCAGGGCCTCTGTGTACGCTCACAGAATCATGAAACCGAGCCATGAGATGCTGGATCCGTGAAGAGGCCGACCATTCACGACGTCGCCAGAGCGGCCGGGATCTCGCGCGGCACGGTCTCACGCGTGCTCAACGGCGACCGCTACGTCAGCCCCGCCGCCCGCGTCGCCATCGAGCGTGCCATCGCCGAGACCGGCTACGTCGTCAACCGCAACGCCCGCAACCTGGTCAGGCAGCGCGCCGGATCCGTGGTCATGGTCCTGTCGGAGCCCCACGAGAAGCTGTTCGAGGACCCCAACTACAGCACCACCATCCGCACCGCCATCCGCCGCCTCGGCGAGCGCGACCTGTCGCTCGTCATGATGATCGCCGGCGACGACCGCGACCGCGAGCAGGTCCTGCGCTACGTGCGCGGCGGCCACGCCGACGGAGTGCTGCTCATGTCCACGCACTCCGGAGACCCGCTGGTCGACGCGCTGCACGCGTCCCGCCTGCCCGCCGTCTCGTGCGGCGCCGTCATCGGCAAGGAGTCCGTGATCCCGTACGCGGCCTGCGACGAACGGGGCGGCGCCCGCCAGATGGCCGAATACCTCGTCTCCCAGGGCCGCCGCCGCATCGCCATGATCACCGGCCCGATGGACACGCCGGGCGGCATCCAGCGGCTGGAGGGCTTCGCCGACGTCCTCGGCCGCAAGGCGTCCCAGCGGCTCATCGAGCATGGCGACTGGACCCACGCCAGCGGCGAGCAGGCCATGACCCGGCTGCTGGAGCGAGTGCCCGACATCGACGCGGTCTTCTGCGCCTCGGACGTCATGGCCTCCGGCGCCCTGCACACCCTGCGGCAGGCCGGCCGCCGGGTGCCGGACGACGTGGCCGTGGGCGGGTTCGACGACTCGTCGGTGGCCATCTCCACGCACCCGCCGCTGACCACGGTCCGGCAGCCGCTGGCGGAGGTGGCGCAGGAGACGGTCCGTCTGCTGCTGGAGCTCCTCGACGGGGCCGACCACGTGGACCCGGTCACGCTGCCCACGGAACTCATCGTCCGCGCCTCCGCCTGACACGGCGCGGACGCCGTGCTCGTGACGCACGAACGCACCGATCACATCGACGTCCTCCGCCTGGCCGGGCTCGGCGTGCCGGTGTACGCCCCGGCTGGAGCGGACATCCCCCGGCGACTCGCTCCACGTGCCCGGCCAGCCGATCGAGACACTTGTCCGCAGGCCGCCCCGCCCCGTCACGTGGTCGCGTCGCCGGCGGTTCGCTCGCCGGAGGGCCGGCTCCCACACGACCGCGGTCCTCCCTCGTACGACCGCGGTCCTCCCACACCACGCGTACGCGCGCGACGACAAGAAGACGAGAAGAAGACGCGACAAGCAGGGCGAAAGGGAGAGAGGCGACAGGACTCGCGGGGGCCGGTGAGTGCCTGGCGAGCCTGCGACGATTACCGTGGGTGAGCCTATGAGTCGATTCCTGTTCACGGTGCGGCCGGGCGCGCTCCGGTGGGTGTCCCACGGCGCGTTCGGGCTGCTGCTGGTGTCCGCCCTGGCCGCGACCGCCCGCGACGGCGGCACGGCCGCGGCCGCCGGGGGCGCGCTGCTCGGCGGCCTGTACGTCGCCTGGGCGCTCCTCGAAGGCGAGCTGGTCCCGGCCCGGCCCGGGCTCGCGCTGTTGTGCCTGCTCCCTGTCGTGCTGACGTGGGCCGTGCTCGCAGCGGTCGCGCAGCCGTTCGTCTGGCTGGTGCTCCCGATCGCCCTCGCCTGTGCCCGGGCGCTGCCACCGTGGGCCGGGGCGTTCACCGCGAGCGTGCTGGCCTGCGCCTCGGCCATGCTGCTGATCAGCCACGCCGGCCTGTGAGATCCCGTCAGGACGCGACCATGAGGACCCCGGCGCAGTCCCTCAGGGCGTGACCACGGGGAAGTCCGGCATGGCGTCGTCCAGGAGGGCCACCAGGCGGCGCAGCGCCCCGACGTCGCCCTCCCGCTCGACCCCCTCCGCGCCCCTGCCACAGAACAGCGCGATGAGCTGCTGCCTGGTAAGCCGCAGCGTGAGGTCCACCGGCCCGTCCGGCGGGTCCTGCTGCTGGACGAGCGCGCCGTTCGACAGCGTCGTGCGGTGGCGCTCCCCCAGGTCGGTCAGGTGCCAGTCGATCGACAGGCTCTCGTTCCAGGCGCGCGGCCCGTGGAGCCGGATGGCGACCGAGTCGAAGACGCGGTCCACGGGGAGCACGGCGACCAGGTCCGGGCACGGCGCGGCGGGCACCGCCGGCACGATCCCGTCGGCCAGCTCCAGCGCCCCCGTCAGGTAGACGTTGCGCCACGTGGCGTTCTCCGCCCCGCGCCCGAGCCGGGTGTAGACCTCGGCGAGCAGGTCACGCGCCTCCTTGTTGCCCTCGTCGGCGAAGACGGCGTGGTTGAGGAGTTGCGCCGCGAAGCGCAGGTCGCCCTGGGCGATGTAGTTTCGCGCGAACTCCACCACGGCGCCCCCTCCTCCCAGGCACTTGACGTACCGGATGGCGCTCTCGCGCGGCGGGTGCTCCCACAGGTGCGCCGGGTTGCCGTCGAACCAGCCGAGATAGCGCTGGTAGACGGCCCTGACGTGCTGGCTGAGCGCGCCGTGGTAGCCGCGCGCGTGCCACGCCTCCTCCAGTTCCGGGGGCAGCGGCAGCGTCTCGGCGATCTCGGACGCGGTGAGCCCCTTGTTCATCAGGCGCAACGTCTGGTCGTGCAGGTACGTGTGCAGGTCCCGCTGCCGGGTCAGCAGCCGGACGACGCCGTCCGTCCCCCGGACGGGCCAGTGGTGCGAGGCGAGCGCGACGTCGGCCCGGCCGGCGAACAGCGTGATCGTCCCGGTCAGGTGGCGGGCCCAGGCCCGGGGGTCGCGGACCGCCGCCCCGTGCAGCGGCAGCAGGTCGTGCTGGTCGCGGGTGACGTTCTCGGCCAGGAAGAGGGCGCGGCGGCCGGGGAGGAGGAACGTCATCTGCGCGGGATCACCCGTCCCCGCCATGAGCTGGAACTCCATCGGCACGCCGTCCACGACCTCCTCCTGGCCCGTGCGGGTGACGGCGAGCGTGGGCGGGATCAGCGAGATCGTGCCCGTGGAGGCGGCCAGGCCGAGCCCCGCGCCGATCTGGCCGAGCGGGGAGCGTTCGAGCGCCTGGCCGTAGGTGTAGACGGAGCGGCGCGTCACGGCGGAGCGGGCGTGGACGTGCTCGGAGACCGCGTGGTCCATGAACCCGGCCGGTGCGAGGATCGGCACGCCGCCGCCCGTGACGCCGCGCACGCCGCCGAAGTGGTCCACGTGGGGGTGCGTGTAGACGACGCCGGTGACGGGCCGGTCGCCGCGATGCGCCCGGTACAGGCCGAGCGCCGCCGCCGCGCACTCGACCGAGCCGAGCGGGTCGACGACCACGACGCCGGCGTCGCCCTCGACGAGGGTCATGTTCGACAGGTCGAGCCCGCGCACCTGGTAGACGCCCTCGGCCACCTCGTACAACCCCTGGCGGGCGCAGAGCCGGCTCTCGTGCCACAGGCCGGGATGCGCGGTGCCGGGGCATTCCTCCTGGAGGAAGGCATAGGAATCGCCGTCCCAGACGACCCGGCCGTCGGCGTTCCTGATCACCGCCGGGTCGAGCCTCGCGACGAAGCCGCGGTCGGCGTCCCCGTGGTCGGCGTCCCCGTGGTCGGCGGCTTCGTGCTCGCCGGGGGTGGGGGCGTCGTGACCGTCGTGGTCGTGCTCTTGGGTGTGATCGTGGGCGTGATCATGGAGTGGAAGGTTGGACATGCTCCCGGGCATGCCCGCCATCCGGTACGGACACGGTCAACAGAGTCTGGCAATACGGACAACCCCTACCGGCGACGGGGCTGCGCGGCGCGATGTGATTGGCTGGAGGCCGCCTGATCGTCTGGGGGTTTTGCGGTGGAAGCGTGCGTGTTCGACCTCGACGGCGTGCTCGTCGACTCCGAACCGGTATGGGAGGAGGTGCGCCGGGCCTACGTCGCGGACCACGGCGGCACCTGGCGCCCGGAGACGCAGTCCCGGCTCATGGGCATGAGCACCCAGGAGTGGGCCACGTACCTGCACGAGCTCGGCGTCCCCCTGCCGCCGGAGGAGATCGCCCGGCAGGTGGTGGACGCCATGGCCGCGCGCTACCGCGAGGCCATCCCGCTCATGCCCGGCGCGTGCGAGGCCGTCCGCCGGCTGGCCGAGCGTCACACCCTCGGGCTGGCCAGTTCCTCACCCCGCAGGCTGATCGACGTCGTCCTGGACGCCGCCGGTCTGACCGGCAGCTTCGCCGCCACGGTCTCCACCGAGGAGGTCCCCCGGGGCAAGCCCGCCCCCGACGGCTACCTGGAGGCGGCCTCGCGCCTCGACGTCGATCCCCGCGCGTGCGTGGCCGTGGAGGACTCCAGCAACGGGCTGCGCTCGGCGTACGCGGCCGGGATGCGGGTCGTCGCGGTGCCGCACCCGCGCTACCCGCCCGCGCCCGACGCCCTCGAACTCGCCTGGCTCGTCCTCCACGACCTGGGCGAACTCACCCCGGAGACCCTGGAGCAATGATCCGCCCCAGCCCGGCCACGATCCTGAGCCGTTAGTTGATCATCCTGACTAGAATGATCCGGTGACTTTACCTAGATCCACAAATCGGGGAAGGCGTGCTCTCTCCGGCCTCGCCGCCGCGGCCGTGCTGCTGGGCGGCCTCGTGGCGCCGCCCCAGGCGAACGCGGAGGTGGACAACGGCTCCGTGAGCACGCTCGCCGGCTTCCTGCGGCGGGCACTCGACGATCAGCAGTTCGAGCAGGTCCTGGACACCAATCCGCCGACGAGCACGGCCGAGCTGAACGCACTGCGGCAGGACGGCGCCGGCAAGGAGGCGAGGCAGCTTCCGCAGCAGGCGGACCTGCGCGCAGCCGCTGCGGTGGCCGAGCCGATCACGCAGCAGCCCCAGATCGACCTGACCGTCATCGAGCTGAACAGGCTCGGCCGCCCCGTCTCCTCGGGCACCGTGCTGATGAGCCCGCAGTACCCGGACGGCAAGGCCGTGCCGGTGGACCACAACCTGCACACCACGGACGTCCGCTGGAGGCAGTGGGACGACGCCGGCTGGTACGCCAACCGCGGCCAGGGCAGCATCGACATCGTGCCGGGCCGTGAGAACGCGCCCATCGACTTCATGAGCCCCTACCCCGCGTCCGTGCTGAAGCTGATGGTGGCCTTCGGGGTGCTGCGGCTGGTGGACCAGGGCCAGATCTCGCTCGACGACACCTACGCCTACCAGCCGGTCACGGTCAGCTCGCTGTGCGGCCCGGCCGGCAGCGACACGGTCCGCAACTACCTCGACGCCGCGCTCACCTGGTCGTCCAACGCCGGAGCCTGCGCCATGGTCAAGCTGCTGCACGACAAGGGCGCGGTCGACGGCCTCAACCAGACCTTCCAGGATCTCGGCCTGGAGACGCTGCAGCTCAAGAACACCAACCCCGGCAACGGCGCGCGGTGGGGCAACCCCGTCACCATGAGCTCGCTCGACACGGCGAAGCTGCTGATGCTCGTCAACGGCGGGGTCGGCACCCTGTGGAAGACTCCGGCCGGCACCAGAATCACCGCCGACGTCCTGAGCGACGCCTCCCGCTCGTTCTTCAGGAGCAGGCTGGCCGAGCAGGGCATGAACGTCACCCTCTCCACCACCAACTGGTGCGGCGCCGACTACCCCGCCCCCGGCATCCCGCAGCTCACGCCCTCGCGGTGGATCGGCGCCGACGGCACCGTGACGATTCCCGGCCACGGCATCTCGTACGGCCGCGACGTGCGGCCGTGCAACCAGAAGGCCGAGGTGACGTACGCCCACAAGAACGGCTGGGTGAACAACTCCGGCGCCGACGCGGGCATCGTGAAGGCCCTGCCCGGCAAGGGCGGCCGCACCTACATCGTCGCCATGTTCTCCAACCTCGGCTACCAGTACGTCGACTCCAACCGGCCGCCGGCAGGCGCGGAGAACGTGTGGTTCACCGAGCGGCTGGCGAAGCTCGGCAAGGTCATCGACGAGTACGAGAAGCGACGCTCCTCCTGACCTCCGCCGCCCGGCCGGGCCGAGCAGGCAGGCGGGGCGGCTCTCCGGTCACGAATCTGGACCGGGTGGGCGTGGAGACGGGCCTCGACCAGGAGCCCTCGCTAGACTCCCTCACTCACCCCGGAGACCTGGAGCAATGACCCGTCCCTCTCCAGACCTCGCACCGACCGTGACCCGCGCCTCGGAGGCCTCCCGCTCATGACGCGTTCCCCGGCCCTGGTCCGTCCCAGGACCGACGACGACCTCCCCGCGTGCGTGCGCGCGCTGGCCGAGGTGCACGCCGCCGACCGCTACCCCGTGGACTGGCCCGCCGACCCGTCCGGCTGGCTCACGCCCGACGACCTCGCCCAGGCGTGGGTGGCCGTGGACGACGACGGGCGGACCGTGCTCGGCCACGTCGGGCTCACCCGGCCGGATCCGCACGTCACGCGGCTCGTCGGCGTCACCGTCAGCGCCGTCGTGTCGCGCCTGTTCGTCGTCCCGCGCGCCCGCGGCCGGAGCGTCGCCGCGGGCCTGCTCGCCGCCGCCCGCGCCGCGCACCCCGCCGACGGCCCGCCTCTGACGCTGGAGGTCTCCAGCGAGGGCCGCGCCGCGATCGCCTTCTACGAGCGGAACGGCTGGCGGCGGGTGAGCAGCAGCCGGGGCGACTGGCTGAACGCCGCCGGCGAGCCCGCCCTGCTCCACCACTACGTGAGCCCCTGAGGACGCCCACGCGAACCCTGGGGATATCCTCTGGGAATCGTGCGTGACATCACGGTTTTCAGCGGCTCCGCCCACCCGCAGCTCGCCGAGGAGATCTGCGCCCACCTCGGGACACCGCTCCATCCGGTGGCGATCAACCGCTTCGCGAACGACGTGCTGGAGGTCCAGCTCCAGGCCAACTGCCGCGAACGGGACGTCTTCCTCATCCAGCCGCTCGTGCCGCCGGTGCAGGAGCACCTGGTCGAGCTGCTGCTGATGCTCGACGCCGCCCGCGGCGCCTCGGCCGCCCGCACCACTGTGGTCCTCCCGCACTACGCCTACGCGCGCAGCGACAAGAAGGACGCCCCCCGCATCTCGATCGGGGCGCGGCTCGTCGCCGACCTCATGGTGGCGGCGGGCGCGAGCAGGGTGCTCGCGATGACCCTCCACTCGCCGCAGGTCCACGGCTTCTTCAGCGTGCCCGTCGACCACCTGCACGCGCTGCGGGAGCTGGCGACCCACTTCCGGCAGCACGACCTGTCCAACACCGTCGTCGTCTCCCCCGACCTGGGCAACGCCAAGGAGGCCGCGGCCTTCGCCCGGCTGCTCGGCACCGGGGTCGCGATGGGCGCCAAGCAGCGCTTCAGCGACGACCGCGTGGTGATCAGCTCGGTCATCGGCGACGTCGCCGGCAAGGACGTGATCATCCTGGACGACGAGATCGCCAAGGGCAGCACGGTCATCGAGCTGCTCGACCGGCTCCGGGAACGCGGTGTCAACTCGGTGCGCGTGGCCTGCACGCACGGCCTGTTCTCGGGCGAGGCGATCGAGCGGCTGAGCGCGATGCCCGAGGTCGCGGAGATCGTCTGCACCAACACCGTCCCGCCGCCCAGGCCGAGCGACAAGCTCACGGTCCTGTCGATCGCGCCGGCCCTGGCCGAGGCCATGCGCCGCATCCACGACGGCGAGTCGGTGAGCGCCCTGTTCAGCACGTCCTGACGCCGGCCGCGGGCCCCGCAATCGATCACGGCGCCCGGTCGTGCGGCCGGGTGGCCGTGGCGAGCGGGTCCGCGAACGCCGCGCCGGCCGCGTGGGCCTGCGCCAGCCGCTCCTGCCCGGCGGACCACCGCAGGCTCGCGAACTCCCGGGCGAGGGTGGTCGCCGAGGTGGTGCGGGTGTCGGTGCTGATGGTGACCGCGAGCCCCGCGGCCAGGAGCCGGGTGGCGGGGTGGTTCTCCAGGCCGGGGACCGCGCCGGTCTGGACGTTGCTGGTCGGGCACATCTCCAGGGCGATCCTGTCGCGCCGTAGCCGCTCCAGCAGCGCGCCGTCGCCCGCGCATCGTACGCCGTGGCCGATCCGGCGCGCCCCGAGCACGTCGACCGCCTCCCACACGCCGGCGGGCCCCGCCGCCTCGCCGGCGTGGACGGTGCAGGGAAGGCCCGCCCCGTGGGCGAGGTCGAACGCGGGGCGGTGCGGCTCGGCCGGGTGGAGCCGCTCGTCGCCGGCGAGGTCGAGCCCGGCCACCTCGTCGCGGTGCCGCAGCGCCACCTCGGCCACGGCGAGGCTCTCGTCAGGCGTCTGGTGGCGCAGGCAGCACAGCAGCAGCCCGGTGCGCACGCCGGTGATCCGCCGTCCGGCCGCCAGCCCGTGGGAGACCGCCTCAACCGCCTCGTCGAGACTCATGCCCCGGCGGGTGTGGAGCTGGGGGGCGAAGCGGGCTTCCCCGTACACCACGCCGTCGGCGTTCCAGTCCTCGACCAGTTCGCGGGCCGCCCGGTGGAGGGCGTCGGGCGTCTGGAGCACCTGGAGCGGCACGTCGATGTAGGTGAGGAACCGGCTGAGGCTGCCGCAGCGGGGCGGTGCGGTGACCAGGCGCTCGACCGGCAGGTCCAGGGTGACGCCCTGCTCACGGGCCAGGTCGGCGACCGTGCCGGGCCGCACCGAGCCGTCGAGATGGCAGTGCAGCTCGTAACGCGGCACGGGTGACGGGGCGGGTCGCGCGCCGCTCATCGCGGCCTCTCCTCGTGGGAGCCGGATGGCGCCAGAGGTTCCGGTGTACGGGCGCAGGTGTCGAAGAGCAGCCGCTTGAAGTCGCTCTCGCTGACCCGCCGGACCAGCGTCAGGTTGGGCGCGGGAGCCGAGCGCCGGCGGTCGATGATCAGCTGACCGCGGGTCTCCTCCCCCAGGACGACGTCCACGTACGCCCGCTCCCGCTCCACGACCAGGTCGGGACGCAGTGCCACCGCCATGGCGACGGCGTCGGGCAGGTCGTAGCCGGGCAGGCCGGTGACGTCGCGGGCCCAGTCGGCGACGGTCCGGTTGACGCGGTGGGCGAAGGTCGCCATGGGCGTACCGAGCCGCTCCAGCCGGAGCTGGTCCTCGGGCGTCATGACGGCGTCCTTGCGGGAGACGTCCCATCCGATCCAGGTCACCCTGTCCGGCTCGGCCGCCTCCAGGACCACCCGGGCGGCCTCGGGGTCGGCCCAGACGTTGTACTCGGCCGTGGGCGAGATGTTGCCGCGCAGGTCCGCGGCTCCGGCCATGCAGTACACGTGCCGGTACCGGGACAGCAGGTCGCGGTCGCGGAGCAGGGCGGCGGCGACGTTGGTGAGCGGGCCCAGCGTGACCAGCGTCAGCTCGCCGGGATGCCGGCGGGGACGGGACAACAGGACCTCGACCGCGTGCTCCGGCTCGGCGGATCCCCGCGGGTCGGGCAGCCCGATGTCGCCCATCCCGTCCTGGCCGTGCACGTGCTGGGCGGTGGACGCCGTACGCGTCAGCGGGCGGTCGCAGCCGGGGTGGACCGGGACGTCCCGGCGCCCGGCGATCTCCAGCGTGACGAGCGCGTTGCGGGTGGCGGTCGCCACGGGCACGTTGCCCGCCACCGTGGTCACGGCGCGCACGTCGCCGAGGCCACCGGCGGCGGCCAGGAGCAGCGCCACCGCGTCGTCGGAACCGGTGTCGGCGTCGACGACCAGGGCAAGATCCGGCACGCGATCACCTCCTCCTCTCACTGATCTAATCGTTTAGACGCCACCTATCTAAACGATTAGATGCAATGATGTAAACCGCCATGACGAAACGCGCGGACAAGCAGCCCACTCTCGCCGACGTGGCCCGCAGGGCGGGAACCTCCACGGCGGTGGTGAGCTATGTGATCAACAACGGGCCGCGTCCCGTCGCCGCCGCGACCCGCGAGCGCGTCCTCGCAGCGGCGGCCGAGCTCGACTACCGTCCCAACCGCATCGCCCGGGCGCTGCGCTCCCGCACCACGGGCGTGGTCGGCCTGGTGCTGGCCGACGCCTCCAACCCGTACTTCGCCGCCCTGGCGCGGCACGTCGAGCAGGCACTGGAGAGGCGTGACCGGCTCACGCTCATCGGCAACGCCGGCTACTCGGCGGACCGTCAGCGAGACCTCGTGGACCGCTTCCTGGCCGCCCAGGTCGACGGGCTGGTGATCGTCTCCGCGGAGGGCGGCGACGACGTGACCGACCGGGCGCGGGCCGCCGGCGTGCCCGCCGTGTACGTCCATCACGGCCCGTCCGACGGGCGCGCGCGGGTCGTCGCCGCCGACAACCACGACGCCGTACGGGAGGCGGTCGCCCACCTGCGCGGGCACGGGCACCGGCGCATCGCCTTCCTGACCGGCCCGCACGACGCGGGTCCGGTGGCCGCACGGCGGGCGGCGTGGGAGGCGGCCGTCGCCGGCGACTTCGGGGCCGTGCTCCTGCGCTGCGACTACTCGCGCGCCGCCGCCGCCCACCTGACCCGCCGCCTCGCCGCCGCCGACGCGCTGCCGAATGCCCTGATCACCGCCACCGACGAGCAGGCCATCGGGGTGTTGTCCGGGGCGGGGGCCCGCGGGGTCGCCGTCCCCGGCCGGATCGCCGTGATCAGCCTCGACGGCACCCCCGAGAGCGCCCACACCGCCCCGGCCCTGACGGTCACCCGGCAGCCGCTGGAGGCCATGGCCGAGCAGGCGGTCGAGCTGCTGTCCGGCCGGGATCCCGGTGTGCCCGGCGCGCGCGCACCCCTGGTGATCAGGCGTAGCTGCGGCTGCGACGGCGAGCAGGACTGACCTCCCACCGCGCGGGCCGGCCGCTCTGGGATGCTGGCGGGATGATCGACACGGGACTCGACGGTCACGTCGTGCTGGTCACCGGGGCCGGGCGCGGCATCGGGGCGGCCATCGCCCGCGCCTTCGCGAAGGAGGGCGCTCGGGTGGCCGTCCACGGGTTCGCCGGGGCCGCGCCGCCCCCGGGCGTCACCTGGGAGCACATCACCCCGCCCCTGGACGAGATCGAGGAGCTGGCGGCCGAGCTGGGCGGCGGCGCGATCGCCGTGCGCGCCGACCTCGCGGAGCCGGACGCCGCCGGGCGGCTGTTCGACCAGGTGGAGGGCCGGCTCGGGCCCGTGGACGTCCTCGTGAACAACGCCGCCCACTGTGAGAGCCCCGACACGTTCGAGACGGTGACGGCCGCCGGGCTGGGGCGCGCGTACCAGGTGAACGCGGTCGCGCCCGCCCTGCTCATCGCCGAGCTGGCGCGCCGCCGGCCGCCCGGCCGTTCGCCCGGCGTGGTCAACGTCTCCACCGACGCGGCCCGCGCGTTCCCCGGACAGGTCGGGTACGGCACGTCGAAGGCTGCGCTGGAGGCGCTGACCCGGGCGGCGGCGCTCGACCTGGCCGGCGCTGGGATCAGGGTCAACGCGGTGGCGCCGGGACCGGTGCAGACGGGCTGGATGGACGCCGGCCTGGAGGAGCACGTCCGGTCGATCGTGCCGCTGGGACGGGCGGGCGAGCCGGCCGACATCGCCGACGCGGTGGTGTTCCTGGCCTCGCGGCAGGCCCGGTGGATCACCGGCCAGGTCCTCCAGGTCGCCGGCGGCCACGCCCTCTGAACGGGTGTTCGCGGGCGCGTCGTCGCCCCGTCCGGCTCACCGGTGAACAGGCTCATCGGTGATCAGGCTCATCGGTGATCAGGACGAGACGGGCGCGACGTGAGCCCGGCGCCAGGCCGGGACCCGGCTGAGCTGAAGGACGCTCAGGCCGAACAACAGCGCGCCCAGGGGCACGTGCAGGGTCGTCACCTGCGCGATGCCCAGCGCTATCTGCGCCAGCGTGAGCCCGAAGAACCCGGCCGCGTACGCGATGGGCCTGGGCGAGCCGCCGCCCGGCCGCCACACCAGGATCGCGGCGATCAGGTGCAGCAGCGTCACGGTGAACACCCCGTACGCCGCGACACTGTGCAGGGTCCGTCCGTGGGGGGTGGACAACAACAGCCCGGCGGTGATCGGCGAGGCGAAGAGGGCCAGGGTCTGCAGGATGATCGTGACACGCAGGAACATAAGGGACTCCCAGGACTGCGAGAATGGCGGGGACGGCGACGACGACCAGCACGCTTTCCGGCGCGCCGGTGGTGTCTCCGGAGTCCGACGACGCACCCGCTCGGAATGTGAGGCGACATGCCGGCCTCACAGTCCGGCGCGCCGTCTCGTCGGCCCGGTGAGGGCAGCCGCACCAGCAGCCGCACCGAGGGAGCCGACGACACCGTGACCACCCCGTCCGAGCCAGGGACCGCCCAGCCCGATCCGAGCCTGAGCGCGATCATGAGCGAGCGGCGCCAGCTGATCAATCTCGCCTACCGGCTCCTCGGCACCCTGGCCGATGCCGAAGACGTCGTCCAGGAGACCTACGCCCGCTGGTACGCCATGTCCCAAGAGCAACAGGACGCCATCAAGTCCCCCGGCGCCTGGCTGACGACGGTCGCCAGCCGCATCTGCCTCGACGTGCTCGGCTCGGCACGGGCCCGGCGCGAGCGCTACGTGGGCGAATGGATCCCGGAGCCGCTGCCCGACCATACCGAGTGGGCCGGCGCGCGGCCCGGCGCGGACCCGGCCGACCGCGTCACGCTCGACGAGTCGGTCAACATGGCCTTCCTCGTCGTGCTCGAGTCGATGACCCCGGCCGAGCGCGTGGCGTTCATCCTGCACGACGTCTTCCGCTACGCCTTCGGCGAGGTGGCCGAGATCCTCGGCCGTTCGCCGGCGGCCTGCCGCCAGCTCGCCACGTCGGCCCGCCGCCGCATCCGCGCCGCGCAGGCTCCCGCGACTCCCGCGGCCCAGCGCGCCGACGTCGTCAGGAGTTTCAAGCAGGCTTGGGAGACCAAGGACATCCAAGCCCTCATCGGCCTCCTCGACCCCGACGCCACGGTGATCGCCGACGGCGGCGGCCTCGTCAGCACCGCGCTCCGCCCGGTCGAGGGCACCGAGCAGATCCTGCGCTACGCCATGACCATCGGCGGCCTCGCGCCCGACCTGACGATCCTGGAGCGTACGGTCAACGGTCAGCCCGGTCTGGTGGCACAGCGGAACGGCGTCACCGAAGCGGTGATGGCGTTCGACATCGCAGGCGACCGGATCAAGCACATCTGGGTCGTACGGAACCCCGACAAGCTCCGGCCCTGGACGGCGGAACAGCAGCACCAGGACTGAAGCAGGACGCGTACGTCCCGCGTCACAGGACGCGGGTGAGCCTGGTCAGCGCCTCGACGACCTCCTCCATGCCGAGGCCCAGGTCGGAGCGCTGGTAGACGTACACCTCGGGGGCGAGCGGCGCGAGCAGCGTGTCGACGAGCGCGTCCGGCCGCGGCGTGCCGGCGGCCACCAGCAGCGAGCGGACGTGCGCCCGCCAGAAACCGTACGCGCCGGTCTCGAACCGCGTGCGGCCGACCTCGCTGCCCAGCACCAGGTGGGCGTGATCCTCCAGCAGCCGCACCATGGCGGCGTAGAACGCGGCGAGCCGCTCGGCGGGCGGCGCGCCCGGACCGAGGGGCGGGTCGCCGCGCAGCAGGCGTTCCTGCAGCTCCCGCTCGTGCTCGTCGAGCAGCGCGACGGCGATGGACGCGCGGTCGGGATAGCGGCGATAGAGCGTGCCCCTGCCCACCCCGGCGGCCTTGGCGATGTCGTCCATCGTCACCTCGTGCGGCGAACGGGCGGCGAACAGCTCGGCAGCCGCCTCCAGGATCCGGGCGCGGTTGCGCGCGGCGTCGGCTCTCTCCATGCGCACCAGTGTAGGTGGACACATCGTCCGGATATGCTTAAATGGACGTTGTGTCCACTTATTGATCGGAGACCACCTCATGCTGCTCCACCTTGATGCCAGTGCCCGCCGCGCCTCGTTCTCCCGCGGACTGTCGAGGGCGTACGCCGACGCCTGGCGCGCCGCGCACCCCGGCGCCGGGTACGTCTACCGCGACCTGGCCGCCGACCCCGTCCCGCACATCGGCGAGGCGTGGACCGAGCTGTGCGACCACGTCCTCGAACACGGGATCACCGACATCGCCCGCTACGAGGAGGCCGTCCTCACCCCCGCCCGGCGGGAGGCGTGGGAGATCGTCAAGCCGCTGCTCGACGAGGTCGTCGCGGCCGACGTGGTGCTGATCGGCACACCGATGTACAACTTCTCGATCCCGTCGTCGCTGAAGGCGTGGATCGACCAGATCACGTTCCCGAAGATGTCGCTCAAGGGCCGGTCGTTCGTGGTGACCGGGGCCCGGGGCGGCGCGTACGGCCCGGGCACCCCGCGCGAGCCGTACGACCACGAGGAGCGCTACCTGCGCGACTTCTTCAAGGGCCACTTCGCGGTCGAGGACGTGACGTTCGTCCACGCCGAGCTGGTCAACGCGCGGCTCGACCCGGCGCTCCGGCACCTGCGCGACCGGCACGAGGAGTCGCTGACCGCCGCCCTGGAGGCGGCCTCGTCCCTCGGATCGGCGTCGCGCGGACCGGAGTCCTCCGGATCGCAGTCGTCGCGCGGACCGGAGCCGCGCGGACCGGAGTCGCGTGGACCGGAGTCGCGTGAGGAGATCCGGTCATGAGCTGGCTGATCCTGGTGCTGGCCGGGCTGGTGGAGGTGGCCTGGTCGCAGAGCATCAAGCCGACGCAGAACTTCACCCGCCCCCTGCCCACACTCATCTGCCTGGTCCTCATGGCCGCCGCCGTCTGGCTGCTGTCGCAGGCGATGAACACGCTGCCCGTCGGCACCGCGTACGCCGTCTTCACCGGCATCGGCGCGGTGGGCGCGATCACCCTGGGGATCGTGCTCGGGGGCGACCCCCTCTCGGTGGGGCGGATGGCGGCGTTGAGCCTGATCGTCGGAGGGATAGTCTTGGCCCGAATCACGACATAGACGGAAAGGGCCGGGTCCTCATGGGGGAAAGCAGAGAGTCCTACCTGGAAGTCAGAGAGTCCTACCTGACGGCCGCGGAGTCGGCGGTCGCCCTGCTGGGCGACCCCGCCGTCGCCGCCGCCTGGGACAAGCCGAGCGCGCTCACCGAGTTCAGCGTCGCGGGCCTGGCCGGGCACCTCGCCCACCAGCTCGTACGGGTGGACAGGCTGCTGGCCGCCGAGGCCGCCCCCGGCGCCGAGCCGATCGGTCTCCTGGAGCACTACGCCAGGTCCCCCTGGGTCGAGGCCGGCCTCGACCACGAGATCAACGTCGGCATCAGGCGCGCCGGCGAGGAGTCCGCCGCCGCGGGCCCGGCCGCACTGGCCTCCACCACCGCCGAGCTGCTGGACCGCCAGCGCGCCACCCTGCCCGCCGAGCCGGCCGGCCGGGTCCTGGACCTGCCCTCGGGCTGGTCGCTGCTGCTGGACGACTTCCTCATGACCCGCGTGATCGAGCTGGTCGTCCACTCCGACGACCTGGCGGCGAGCGTGGGCGTGGGAACCCCGGCCCTGCCCGCGCGGGTCGTGGACCCGGTGGTGGACCTCCTGGCCCGCCTCGCCGTCCACCGGCACGGCGCGACCGCGGTCATCCGCACCCTCAGCCGCGCCGAACGCGCCCCGGCGACGATCAGCGCGTTCTAGCCCCGGCTTGTAGCGTGGTGGTGCCGAGATCAGCCGTCCACGCCGGGAGCGAGCCGCGATGCGCTGGCAGATCCACTCCGAAGAACCGCTCTACACCGACCACTGGCTCGACATACGCGTGGCGGACGTGGAGCTGCCCGACGGCAGGCACCTGGACCATCGGCTGATGCGCATGCCGCCCGGAGCCGGAGCCGTCGTGCTCGACGACCGCCGGAGCGTCCTGCTGATCTGGCGGCACCGCTTCATCACCGACACGTGGACGTGGGAGATCCCCATCGGCCGGATCGAGAGCGGCGAGGAGCCGCGCGAGGCGGCGGCCCGCGAGGTCGAGGAGGAGACCGGCTGGCGTCCCGGCCCGCTGCGCCCCCTCCTCGACGTCCAGCCCAGCAACGGCATCTCGGACTCGCTCCACCACATCTTCCGCGCGGACGACGCCACCCACATCGGCCCGCCCACCGACACGTGCGAGGCCGAACGCGTCGCCTGGGTGCCGCTTACGGACGTGCGCGGGCTGATCGCCGAAGGGGCCATCGTCGGCGGCACCAGCATCGCCGCCCTCCTCTACGTCCTGACCGAGCCCTGATCGCCCGCGCCAGGGGCCGCCCCGCGTTGAGGGGCCTTTCGCCCACATGCCGAGAGTTCGCAGGGACGCGACTCACTTCTCCCAGACAGGGACCGACGGCAGGCCCCGCTCTCCGCGAGCTTGATCAGTCAGCTCCTGGACGAGCTCCGTCTTCGCACGCGCATAGTCACCGGGGGCGATGCCGGCAGCGGCGAGCGCCTGCTTGAGTTCGCCGTATCGTGTCGCGTCCTCTGGGTGTTCACGCAGATGGTCGCGCAAGATCCGCTGGTTGCGGGTCGGCCATCCCGCGAGCGCGACCACATGCAAGATGTGCGTGCGCGCACCGCCGGTCGACCGCACATACAGAAGACGGTCAGTCATGCCGTTGAAGTGGCGGTGATAGCCAAGGCCGGCAAGAGCCGTTCCGCACCGTTCGTCGACCAGCGCGAAGTCCTCCACCGCAGCCATCAGGTCGATGATCGTCGAGTTCCTCCGAGGCGCCCTCGCCGAGTGGCGGCCCCCGGCCGGCCGGCGACGCCGTATCGCGGGACTACTCCCGGCGTCGTAGTCCGGCCGGTCGCTGATCCCGACGTGGTAGCGGCAGATCACTCCGCTCGGGGGACGCCCCCGTACGGCGACCGGACGACGATTGCGGTCACGAGATCCCCAGACCCCGGGACATACGCCCATCGCCCCGACACCTGGGGCCAGGTCGCGACGAGCTGCACGAAGACGAGATTGACGAAGACGGGAGAGCGATGACGACCATCGACCTTGCCGAGGCGAAGGGGCGGTCCGCACCGCCGCCGGATGCCGGTTCCGCGGCGGGGCAAGGCGTGACGGGGGAAGACGTGGCGGGGCTGTTGCGCCCTCATCTCCGGAGTTTCGCCGTCGTCGTGATCCTTCAGGTGATCGGTGCTGTCGCGGGTCTGGCGCCGCTGCTGGCGGTCGTCGAACTGGGTCGTACCCTGCTGTCGCCCGGCCCGATCGATCACGATCATGTCTGGACCGTGGTGATCGCGGGTGCTGTCGGGTTGTTCGTCCGGCTGGTGTTCACGGCCGCGTCGTCCGGGATCGGGCATGTTATCGACGGCCAGGTGCAACTGACGTTGCGCCGGCAACTGGCCGCGCGGCTGGGGCGCGTGCCGATCGGCTGGTTCTCCCGGCGCCGGACCGGCGAGCTGGCCAAGGTGGTGGGCGAGGACGTGAGCGCCGTGCACCCGTTCATCGCCCACGCCCCCGGCGAGCTCGTCTCCGCGTTCGTGGTGCCGCTGGTGTCGCTGGTCTACCTGTTCACCGTCGACTGGCGGCTCACGCTGATCACGCTGGTCCCGGTGGTGATGGCGATGGCGCTGGTCCCGCTACTGATGCTCCCCGCCCGGACGCGCGAGCAGGAGGAGTTCGACGCGGCCATGGGACGGATCGCGAGTTCCGTCGTCGAGTTCGTGCAGGGGATCTCGGTGGTCAAGGCGTTCGGCGGGTCCGAGCGCGCCCACCGCTCGTTCCTGTCGGCCGCGGACGATTTCGTCAGCGTCTTCTTCCGGTGGGTGCGGGGCATGTCCGTGGTCGCCGCCGGGATGCAGCTGGTGCTGTCGCCGCCGTTCGTGCTGCTGGTCGTGTTGATCGGCGGTACGGCGCTGATCATCTCCGGTGGCCTGGCCCCCGCCGACCTGCTGCCGTTCCTGCTGCTCGGACTGGGCCTGACCGCTCCGGTGGCGGCCCTCGGCCACGGCTTCGACGACCTGCAGGCCGCCCGCCGCGCGGTCGGCCGGATCAAGGAAGTGCTCGAGGTACGGTCGCTGCCGGAGCCCGCGCACCCGGTCGCGCCACAGGGGCACCGGGTGGAACTGCGGGGCGTTCGATTCGCCTACGAAGGCGGCCACGAGGTGCTGCGCGGGATCGACCTGACGCTCGAACCGGGAACGGTCACCGCGATCGTCGGGCCGTCGGGAAGCGGGAAGTCCACGCTCGTTCAGCTGTTGCCGCGCTTCTTCGACCCGGACCACGGTTCGGTCGTCCTGGGCGGTGTCGATCTGCGCGAGCTCGGCAGCCAGGAGCTGTACCGGACGGTCTCCTTCGTCTTCCAGGACGTTCGCCTGCTGCGCGCGTCGGTCGCGGACAACATCGCGCTGGCCGTACCGCATGCCGGCCTCGACGACGTGATGCGCGCCGCCCGGCTGGCGAACATCCACGACCGGATTGTCGAGCTGCCCCGCGGCTACCAGTCGGTGATCGGTGAGGACGCCCGGCTGTCGGGTGGCGAGGCGCAGCGGATCTCGATCGCGCGCGCCCTGCTCGCCGACGCGCCCGTTCTGGTGCTCGACGAGGCGACCGCCTTCGCCGACCCGCAGACCGAGCAGGCGGTGCGCCGGGCCCTGGCGACACTGGGCGGCGATCGCACGATCGTGGTCATCGCCCACCGGCTGGAGACGATCGCCGACGCCGACACCGTAGTGATGCTGGAGAACGGGTCGATCGTCGAACGCGGCAGACCCGCCGAACTGCTGGCGCACAACGAGAAGTTCGCCGCGTTCTGGCAATCCCACCGATCGGCCGCCGCCGACGAGACCGAGCCCCGCAGTGGCGTGGCGCGAGGAGACGAGCCCCGATGATCCGAATGTTGCTGCGCGTTCTCGGAAACGAGTACGCCCAGGCGATGCGTCGCACCGTGGTCCTGATGACGGCGACCGCGGTGGCGGAGGGTTTGTCCTACGCGTTGCTGGTTCCGGTGCTGCGGGCACTGCTCGGGAGCACGCCCGCGGACGCCTGGCCCTGGCTGATCGCGTTCGGGGCCGCGGTCGGGGGCTACGCCGTGCTCCGCTACGTCAGCGACCTGTCCGGTATGCGGGTCGGGACCACGATGCTGCGCGGCATGTACCACCGGCTCGGCGAGCATCTGGCCCGGCTGCCCATCGGCTGGTACAGCGCCGGCCGGGTCGGTGAGGTGTCCGTCATGGCCAGCCGCGGCCTCCTGCAGGCGATGGGCGTGGCGGCGCACCTGCTGGCACCGTTCATCTCCGCCCTGGTGACTCCCCTGACGATCGTCGCCGTGATGATCGCCTTCAACTGGCAGCTGGGGCTGGCCGCGTTGGTCGCCGCGCCCGTCGTGGCGGCGATCCAGGCCTGGACGGCACGCTCGACGGCCGCCACCGACGCCGAACGCCACGAACGCGACAAGGAAGCCACCGGGCGCGTCATCGAATACCTCCAGGCCCAGCCGGTGCTGCGAGCCGGCGGCCGGACCGCCGAACGCTTCACGTTGCTCGACGACTCGCTGCGCGACGTCCAGCGCGCCTCCCGCCGTACCGTGCTGGCGACGCTGCCCGGCGCGGTGGGCCTGACGCTCACGGTGCAGGCGATCTTCACCGTGGTGTTGGTCCTCGGCGCCTACCTGGCGCTCGGCGGGACCGCCGGGGTGGCGGAGATCCTGGCGATCCTGGTGCTGGCCGCCCGCTGCGCCGACCCGCTGCTGTCGCTGTCGGACATCGGCGGCAAACTCCGCGGCGCGCGTTCCGAGCTGGACAGGCTCGACAAGGTCCTGCGCACCGAGCCGCTGCCGGAAGCCTCCGAGCCGATCCAGCCGGAACGCCATGACCTGGAGTTCGAGTCCGTCACCTTCCGGCACAACGACCGCACCGTGATCGACGACGTGTCGCTGTCCGTGCCTCAGGGACAAAGGCTCGCCGTCGTCGGACCGTCGGGAGCGGGGAAGAGCACCTTGCTGCAGCTGCTCGCGCGCTTCTACGACGTCGACCAGGGTGCGGCGCGCGTCGGAGGTGTGGACGTACGCGCGATCAGCACCGAGGTGCTGATGCAGCGGATCGCCATCGTCTTCCAGGACGTCTATCTCTTCGACGGCACGATCGAGGACAACGTGCGTCTCGGCCGTCCCGACGCCGACGAGGCCGAGGTCCGGGCAGCCGCGACCGCCGCGCGGCTGGACGAGGTGATCGAGCGGCTGCCCGGCGGATGGGCCGCGAACGTCGGCGAGGGCGGCGCGCTGCTGTCGGGCGGCGAACGCCAGCGCGTCTCGATCGCGCGAGCGCTGCTGAAGAACGCGCCCATCGTGCTGCTGGACGAGGTGACCTCCGCACTGGACCCCGTCAACGAGGCAGCCGTACACGAGGGCATCGAACGCCTGATGGCGGGCCGGACGGTGGTGATGGTCGCGCACCGGCTGCGAACCGTCCAGCGCGCCGATCGCATCGCCTTCCTGGACGGCGGCCGGATCGTGGAGGAGGGCAGCCACGACGAGCTGCTGCGCCGCGGCGGCCGCTACGCCGACTTCTGGAACATGTCGCTGACACCGGCGGTGAAGGATTGAGCCGGCAGGTCTCAGCTTCGGTGCTCCACCCACGTACGGCACGCCTCAGTCACCGGCACTGACGCTCGGGCTGTGACAATACGCGAACGAGCACGCCGGAGAGGCAGTACCGGTGATCGGTCCGCGATTCTCGGTGCTTGATTCCGAGGGTCGTCCGGCCGTCACGATCGAGCTCCTCGACGTGCGCGTCGTTCCCGAGCCGAGACTCCTCACGCACCCGAGCCTGATAAGTGCACATCTATTCTGTGATCAGCGTTTTGACGGCGAGTTGTTCCTCGCCCGCGGGGCCGTCGAGGCGGATCGACAACTCCCAGACGCCGCCCATCGGGAACAGCTCGCCCACGGCCACGAAGCGGCCGGGCTCACGCTTGGTGGCGGAGATCTCCGGTGTGGAGTGTCCCATCTCGGCCATCACCGCCGACAGGGCCACAGTGTCGGCGTCGCCCCTGCTCACCTTGATCTCCACGGTGACCTGGCCGGGAGCCGGATCCGCGATGAGGACGGTGGCGGCATAGCGGCTGCCCGTGGTGGTCAGGTCGATCGGTTCGGCGGCCGTGCTCCTGCTCACGACGAACAGCGCCACTGCTGCGGCCACGAGCGTGGCCGCGGCCACCGCGTGCCACCTCTTCATCGCTGGTCCTCCGACTTCATCACTGGCCCTCCGATGTCATCACTGGGCCCCCGATGCGGTCACGTTCACGGTGAAGGGTGCGGTCACGATGCGGTCGGCGGTGGCGTACTGGATCCAGGCGAGGTACCGGCCCGGTTGGGGGAAGCTGAAGGTGAAGCGCACCCGGGATCCCGGGGCGCCCATCTCGTGCACGTGGCCGAAGAATCCGCCGTCCTGGCTGCGTATGAGCAGGTGGCCGGCCATGTCGAGCCAGGTCCGCACGCCGGCGGGGGTGTCCAGCTCGATCATCGTGGGGCGGCCCGCGACGGGCACGGCGGGTTGCAGTCGCGGCGTGCCGGTCGTGCCGGTCGTGCCGGCCTGCGTGGGCGCGCCGGTTCCGCCGGGCTCCGTGATCGTGCCGGCCTTCTCCGATGCTTCGGCCGTCCCTTCGACGGTGAAATCCGCGGCAACGAGTTGCCCGCCTGAGTCCTCTCGTTCGAACTCGGCGTGCGCCAGGTACCGGCCGGGGCGGTCGGCGCTCAGCCTGACCTCCAGGCGCCCGGGTGCCGTGCGCAGGGGGTGCAGGTGGCGGAAGTAGCGTCCGTCCGCGCTGGTGACGACCAGGTGGGCGAGCGCCTCGTGGTGCGCGGTGAGGTCGTCCACGGGCCGCCCGGTGGAGCCGTCGACGAGATCGACTCGCAGGGTGAACGGTTCTCCCGCATCCGGCCGGGCCGGGACCGTCTCCATGCGGACCTGCGCGTACGGCCGCCCTGCCGCGGTCGATGTCGTGGGGGTGGGTGCCGCGCCGGCGGGTGTGGGCGCCGGCACCTGCGATTCGAACACGATGACCATGGCGGCGACCGTCACCCCGGCCGCGGCGCCCGCGACCAGCGCCATCGCCCGTCCCGGCCGGGCCGTCGCCCCGGTGAGCAGACCGCCCACCAGCAGGAGCCCGGCCACGAACAGCCCGCCGTAGATGAGGAGTTCGGCCGCCGATTCGCGTTCGACGAGGACGCGGAACGGGATGACCGCGGTCTCGTCCCCGGCGCTCAGTTTCAGCTCGTGGGGCCCGGTCCGCTCCACCCGGAGCTGCGTGTACTGGGGGTTCACCGTCGCCTGGGCCATGCCGGTCACCGTGTGGCCGTCCTCGACGGAGCGGACTTCGAGGCCGAGGCGCAGGCCGGGCACCGGCTGGTAGGCGACGACGCCGATCCGCAGCGGCCCCGGCACCCGGGTCGTTCCTTTGATCACCACTGTGACCTCGGCGCCGGCGATTGTCTGGGCGACCCGCAGGTCCGCCCCCGCCGTGACGTTGTGCGCCGCGGCGGGGGCGGCCAGCGCCAGTACGAGGGCGGCGGCGAGGCACAGGACTCGGATCATGCCCGCTCGGCGTCGGCCACGCTGGGCCGGACCGGCTCGGCAGTGACCGCATTGGGCAGCAGCAGCGCCCCGAGGGCCAGCCCGATCAGCCCGGCGATGACCGGCGCGCCGGTCCACAGTTCGGGGGTGGCGGGCAGGCCGCCCCCGGTGGCCGAGGCGACCCCGATGTACAGCGACCAGGTGGCGAAGGCCGACAGCCCGGCGAAGGCCCAGTAGGCGGCGCGCCGCTCACCCGACGGGCGCAGCCAGCGGATCAGCAGGTCGCTCACGAACCCACCGGCCACGAACGACAGCAGGATCGGCGCGTTGCGGAACTCCACCTGGGCGCCCGGCATGAGCACCATGATCGTGTACATGACGGTCACCGAGCCGAACGGCAACAGCCAGCGGCGCACCAGAAGCAGCACGGGGCTGAGCATGATGACGTTGGTGACGACCATCGCGATGGCCACCCGGTCGGCGCCCGGGCCCACCGGTCTGGGGCCGGCACTCGATTCCTCCATCAGGGAGAACGCCTGGACGATCCCCTCGGAGCGGTACTGCATGGCGTCGCCGTACGACAGGAACAGCGACACCAGCGTGGTGGCGAACGCGAGCCCGATCAGCGCGGGAAGCAGGCGCCCGAGCGACGGGTGGGCGCCGACGTCGGGGGCGTTCCACGCCGAGCGCACCGGTGTCGTGATGATGAGCATCATCGTCACGATGAGGCCGAGGTGTGACGGGCTGAAAAGAATGTCGATGGTCGTCTCGATGCCGAGGATGGTGTGCCACATCATGTCGGCGAATCCGAAGGCGGCGAAAGCGGGAATCGCCACCAGCCCGGCGAGATAACCGTTGGGGACGGCCGCCAGCCCTTGCCGCCCGGCGCGCACGTTCCGCCACACCTGCCAGATGATCCAGCCCGAGACCACGGCGAAGCCCGAGTAGAACACCGCGTGCCACGGAGTGAAGAAGGTCTCCAGTTCCGCCAGGTTGCTGTGCGCCCAGGCGTCGATCATCAGCCCGACCCCGAACCAGATTCCGAGCAGCGCCATCACCTGGTCTGTCCTGAGGGACACCCATCCGCGGGGCTCCCCGGAATCCGCCAATAATCGCCGAACGCCGGCGGGGGCAGTTGCCACGTCACGCTTCCTTTCCATCGGACCAGTTCTCCTCGGTTGGACGCCGGTGGGCCGGCGGCCCCGTCGGCGAACGCTCGTGCGGCCGACGGGCCGCGCCGTCACCGAGATCATCAACGCTATACAACGGGCGCCGGGGTGGCCGACCCTGTCCGTGTGCGCAGACCGACCGAACAGGAGGAGCAGAAGCTGCAGCAGATCGTGCGGCGGGGCAAACGATCCCAGCGGAGAACGTCAGTTCCTCGCACCACGGGCGATGCGGTACAGCACGTTCGGACGCAGTGGCCCTTCGGGCTCGGTGGGGTCGTCGAAGTCGTCGGCCGGGTCCCGGGTCATGCCGATCCTGCGCATCACCGCCTGGGAACGAAGGTTGGTGGCCGTTGTGACGGCGAGGATCTCAGGAAGCTCAAGAGCGTCGAAGCCGTGGGCCAGGACTGTCAGCGCCGCCTCGGTGGCGTAGCCCTGGCCCCAGGCCGAGCGGGCGAGCCGCCAGCCGATCTCCACTCCTGTGAACGGCATGTAGTCGTCCACTTCGTCCAGGCCTGCGAAGCCGATGAACTCGCCCGTGGCCTCCACCTCGACCGCCCACCACCCGTAGCCCCGCTGGTCGAACTCGGCCTGAAATCGCGCCACGGAGGCATCGCTCTGTTCGCGGGTGAGCAGGTCGCCCAAGTGCTCCCGGACCTCGGGATCGGCGTTCATCGCCGCCCACGGTTCAAGGTCGGAGTCACGCCATCGGCGCAGGATGAGGCGATCGGTACGCAGTTCAGCCATGCTGCCCAGCCAACATGAGCTCTGTCCCCGGAGGCAATCACTTTTCTTCTGCGTGACACCGCCACCCGGAAACACCGATCGCTCCCGGGGTGCACGAACCCAGCCCGAAGGTGAGCGAGGCTCCGGCCCACCGGAACTCAAGCAGTGACCAGGCGAAGCGCCTGGACGACCTCCGAGCCCCTGAGGGCCGTGGACGGGTCCAGGAGCCACTGGGACAGGAAGCCCGTCAGCATGGCCTGGTAGAGCGAGCCCACCATCCGGGCCCGTTCCGGGTCTTCCGCCGGGTCGATGCCCGCGAACAGCTCCGCCAGCCCGTCCCGCGCCGCGTGCAGACCTTGGACGAGGTGTTCGCGCACCTCCGGCAGGTGGTCGGTCTGCCCGATCAGTTCGAACTGCGTGATCCAGAGGGGCCGGAGCCGGTCGAACGACTCGACGACCCGGTCCCAGGCCACCTCGAAGCGTCGCAGCGGCGTGGCGTCGGGCTCGACGGAGCCGGCCAGCGTGGCCCCCAGTTCGTCGCCCCACTCCCTCATCGCCTCGAACAGCGCCTCGTTCATCAGCGCGTCCTTCGAGCGGAAGTGGTAGCCGATGCCCGCCAGGCTCACTCCCGAGGCGCTCGCGATGTCGCGGGCGGTGGTGCGGGAGTAGCCCTTCTCCATCAGGCAGCGCTTGGCCCCTGCGAGCAGATCCTCACGATTTCCCATGGCCCGAGGCTAGCACAATTGTCTCATACAATCGTTCTGGACAAGCGTCTGAAACAGATGTACCGTTCACGGCATGACGAACATCCTGATCTCAGGGGCGAGCATCGCCGGCACCACGACCGCCTACTGGCTGCGGCGTCACGGCTTCACGCCGACCGTCGTCGAGCGGGCGCCCGCCATCCGCAAGGGCGGCTACAAGGTGGACATCCGCGGCGTCGCACTCGACGTGATCGAGCGCATGGGCCTGCTGGAGGCGGTCCGCGCACGCGGCACCGACATGCGCCACGCGACCCACTACGACGCCGCGGGCCGTCCGGTCGCGACCATGGACGCCGACCTGTTCGGCGGGCGCACGGGCGACGACGCCGAGATCATGCGCGGCGACCTCAACGAGCTGCTGTACGACCTCACGCGCGACGACGTCGAGTACATCTTCGACGACACCATCACCGGCATCGCCGAGGACGGCACCGTGACGTTCGAGCGCTCCGCCCCGCGCCGGTTCGACCTGGTCATCGGGGCCGACGGGGTCCACTCCGTCACGAGGCGGCTCGCGTTCGGCCCGGAGGAGCGCTTCCGGCGCGACCTCGGCTGCCACATCTCGATCTCCACCGTCCCCAACCACCTCGCCCTCGACCGCGAGGAGGCCGTGCACGCCGCGCCCGGCAGGACCGCGAACGTCTACAGCACCCGGCAGGACCCGACCGCCAAGGCGCTGTTCATGTGGTCGTCGCCCTCCCTCTCCTACGACCACCGCGACCTGGCCCGGCAGAAGGAACTGCTGGCCGAGGCCATGGCGGGGGCCGGCTGGGAGGTGCCCACGCTGCTGGAGGCCGTGCGGCGCTCGGACGACTTCTACTTCGACTCGGTCAGCCAGATCCACATGGACCGCTGGTCGCGCGGGCGGGTCGTCCTGGTGGGCGACGCGGGCTACTGCGCCTCGCCGGCGTCCGGGCAGGGAACCAGTCTCGCGCTGGTCGGCGCGTACGTGCTCGCGGGCGAGCTCGCCCGAACGCACGGTGCGAGCTTCGAGGGCGCGTTCGACCGGTACGAGAGCGTGATGCGGCCGTTCGTCGAGGCCAACCAGAAGCTCGGCCCGGCCAACCTCAAGGGCATGGTGATGGGGTCACGGTTCGCCATCCGCTTCCAGCTCTTCATGATCAGGCTGCTTCCCCACCTGCCCGGCCGCGATCGCATGGTCGAGCGGGTGGCCGGCGCCATCCACCGCGCCGCCAACGCCATCACGCTGGAGGAGTACAGAACAGTGGAATGAATCGTTCCGTTCTGCTAAGCTGTTCTAAGAACAGAGCGTTCCGTTCCCAACAAATAAGGGAGTCCGCCATGACGATCCTCGTGACCGGTGCCACCGGAACCGTCGGCCGCCTCGTCGTCGACGAACTCGTCCAGGCCGGCCACCAGGTCCGCGCCCTGACCCGGAACCCGTCCCACGCCTCCGAAGTGCTGCCCGCCGGGGTCGAGGTGGTGGCCGGCGACCTCGCGGACCCCGACAGCCTCGTCCAGGCCTTCGACGGCGTCACCGCCGCGCACCTCATCACGTTCGCGGGCGACGACTACGCCCCGCTGAGCCGCGGCGACGAGATCGTGGAGCTGGTCGTCAAGGCCGGCGTGCGCCGGGTGACCGTGCTGGGCGGCCGGGCGGACGGGCCGCTGGAGCAGGCCCTCGCCGCCGCGACAGAGCAGGCCACCGGGCTGGAGTGGACGCTGTTGGAGCCGGTCGAGTTCATGTCCAACACGCTGCGCTGGTGGGCCGGCTCGGTGAAGGCCCACGGCGTGGTGCGCGAGCCCTTCGGCGACCGGTTGAGCGCCCTGGTCCACGAGGCGGACATCGCGGCCGTCGCGGCGGCGGTGCTGACCGGGGAGGGACACGGCGGCCGCACGTACACGCTGACCGGTCCCGAGGCGCTGACCACCAGGGAGAAGGTGCGCGTCCTGGCCGAGGCGACCGGCGTGGGCATCACCTTCACCGAGCTCACCGAGCAGGAGGCCAGGACGGAGTGGCGCTCCTACGGGATGGGTGAGGAGACCATCGAGTTCCTCGTCCAGGCCCTCGGCAACACGCCCGAGGTGGGCTACACCGTGGTGCCGACCGTCGAGCAGGTCACCGGGCGGCCGGCGCGCTCCTTCGCCCAGTGGGCCGCCGAGCACGCCGCCGCCTTCCGCCCGTAGGAAAGTCGGACGACCCTCAGCCGGCGGCCGCCGCGTAGTGGCAGGCCGCCTGGGCTGTGGGCACCGCCGGGAGCACGGCCAGCGGCTCCGACCGGCACCTGCCGTCCACTCCTGCCTCGGCCGCCCGCCCCGAGGCCAGCACCTGGCAGCGGGCGTGGAAGCGGCATCCGCCCGGGATGCGCGTCGGGTCCGGCGGCTCGCCCGTGAGCACGACGCGTTCGGGCGACTCGGGCAGCACCGAAAGCAGGGCCTGCGTGTACGGGTGCCGGGGCGCGGTGAGCACCTGTTCCACGGGGCCCGACTCGACGATCCGGCCCAGGTACATGACCGCCACCCGGTCCGCGATGTTCCAGGCGAGGCCCAGGTCGTGGGTGACGACCAGCGCCGACAGCCCCAGTTCGTCGCGCAGCCGGAGCAGCAGCGCGAGGATCTCGCCCCGCACCGAGGCGTCCAGCGAGGCCACCGGCTCGTCGGCGATCAGCACCTTGGGGTCCAGCGCGAGCGCTCCGGCGATGACCACGCGCTGGCGCTGGCCGCCGGACAGCTCGTGCGGGTAGCGCAGGAAGAACCGCTCCGGCGGCCGGAGCCCGGCCCGGGCCAGCGCCGAGGCGACGATCTCCTGCTCGCCGGCCAGGCCGTGGATGCGCGGCCCCTCGGCGACGGCCTCGTAGACGGTCTGGCGCGGGTTGAGCGAGCCCATCGGGTCCTGGAGGACGAGCTGCACCTCCCGGCGATACGCCTTGAGCGCCTTGGAGCCGTACTCCAGGGCCGTGCCGCCGTACAGAACGGAGCCGGAGGAGGGGCGTTCGAGGCCGAGCAGCGTGCGGGCGAGGGTGGTCTTGCCGCAGCCGGACTCGCCGACGAGCGCCACGATCTCGCCCTCACCGATCGCGAGGTCGACCCCGTCGACGGCGCGGGCGCGCCGGCCGCGCGAGGGGAACTCCACGTGCAGGTCGCGCGCCTCCAGCAGGGTGGGCCGGACCGTGCCGACCGCCTCCGCGGGCGCTTGGGTCTCGGTCACGAAACCTCCATGGCTTGCGTCTCGATCACGACACCTCCAGGGTGGTCTCCGCGGGCTCGGCCTTCTCCGGCCGTACGTGCACGCACGCGGCGCGGCGCTCGGGACCGGCGGGCCACAGCGCCACGTCCAGCGTGGGGCACTCGTCCAGCGCGACCGGGCAGCGCGGGTGGAAGGAGCAGCCCGGCGGCAGGTCCATGGGGTCGGGCGGGTCGCCGCCGAGGCCCTTCGGCGCGAGCCGCGAGACCGGGTCGCCCACCGTCGGGAAGGCGGCGGCCAGCGCGGCGCTGTAGGGGTGCTTGGGGCCGTGGAACACCTCGCGCGAGGGGCCGTGCTCGACCACCCGCCCCGCGTACATGACCGCGAGCCGGTCGCAGACGTCGGCGAGCACCGACAGGTCGTGCGAGATCATGATCAGCGAGATGCCGCGCTCGGCGAGCAGCTCCTTGATCAGCGTCAGGACCTGGGCCTGGACCATCACGTCGAGGGCGGTCGTGGGCTCGTCGGCGATGATCAGCCGGGGCGAGCAGGCGAGCGCCATCGCGATCATGATGCGCTGCCGCTGCCCGCCGGACAGCTCGTGCGGGTAGCTGCGGGCCCGCCAGGCGGGCAGCCCGACCTGCTCCAGCAGCTCGGCGACGCGTCCCCGGGCACCGTCGGGCTTGGCCAGGCCGTGGACGAGCAGCGGCTCGGCGATCTGGTCGCCGATGCGCTGCACCGGGTTGAGCCCGTGCTGGGCGCCCTGGAAGACGATCGAGGCCTCGGCCCAGCGGACGGCGCGCAGCCGGCCCCACTTCATGGCCAGGACGTCCTCGCCGTCGAGCAGGATCCGGCCGCCCACGCGGGCGTCGCGCGGCAGCAGCCGCAGCAGCGCCATGGCCAGCGTCGACTTGCCGGACCCCGACTCGCCGGCGACCCCGAGCGCCGTCCCCGCGTCGAGCGTGAGCGACACCCCGCGTACGGCCGGCACCTCGCCCGCCGCGATGCGGTAGGTGACGGAGACGTCGTCCAGTTCGAGCAGAGCCATCAGCCCGCCTTCCTGAGTCGCGGGTTGAGCACGGCCTCCAGCGCCCGGCCGCACAGCGTGAACGCCATGACGACGGCCAGGATGCACAGGCCGGGGATGATGATGTACCACCACGCGCCCTGCGTCGCCGCGCCGTAGTCGTAGGAGGCGCGCAGCATCGTGCCCCACGAGGTCTTGTTGGCGCTGACGCCGAGGAAGGCCAGCGTGGACTCGGTGACGATGGCGCTGGCGACCTCCAGCGTGGTGCTGGCCAGCAGCAGCGGCGCGACGTTGGGCAGCACGTGGCGGGTGGTGATGTGCCAGTGGCCGCCGCCGAGCGCCTTGGAGCGCTCGATGTACGGCCGGGCCTCCACGGCGAGGGTCTGCGCGCGGATGAGCCGGGCCGTGGTGGCCCAGGTGGTCACGCCGATCGCCACGATGATGGTGAACGTGCTGCCGCCCAGGATGGCGGCCAGCACCATGGCGGTGATCAGCGAGGGCAGCACCAGGAACCAGTCGGTGATCCGCATGAGCGTGGCGCCCAGCCAGCCCCGGAAGTGCCCGGCGGCGATGCCGACGACCATGCCGATGACGATGCTGAGCAGCGCGGCGAGGAAGCCGATGAGCAGCGAGGTGCGCGAGCCCCACCAGACCATGAGCAGGATGGAGCGGCCGGACTCGTCGGTCCCGAACGGCGCGGCGAGGCTGGGCGGCGCGAACTTGGCCCCGGTGCCGGACACCACGCTCGTCACGCTCTGGTCGATGAACAGCGGCGCGACCAGCGCCAGCACCACGGCCACGACCAGCGCCAGCAGGCCGACCATACCGCCCCGGTGCTGCCGGAAGTCCCGCCAGAACCGGCCGAACGCCAGCCGCCTGCGGCTCCAGGCCACCGATCCCGTCGCGACGGCGCTCACGCGGACCTCACCCTCGGGTCGAGCAGGCGGTAGACCACGTCGGCCAGCGTGTTCATGAGGATCACCGCGACGGTGATGAGCATGAACGTGCCCTGCATGAGCGTGAAGTCCGGCACCCTGATCGCCTCGTAGAAGAGCTGCCCGAGCCCGGGCCAGCTGTAGATGGTCTCCACGGTGACCGCGCCGCCGACGACGAAGCCGATGCGCATGAACACCAGCGTCACCGTGGGCAGCAGCGCGTTGGGCACCGCGTGGCGGCGCCGTACCTCGTCGTCGCGCAGGCCCTTGGCGCGGGCCACCGTCACGTAGTCCTGGCTGACCTCCTCCAGCAGGGAGGAGCGCATGACCAGCAGGTACTGGGCGTAGACGACGGCCACCAGCGTCAGGCACGGCAGCACCATGTGCGAGGCCACGTCCAGCACGTACGCGAACCCGTCGGGCGCGTCCACGCTCTCGATGCCCCGCGTCGGGAAGATCCCCGGGATCGGCCCGATGCCCACGCCGAACACCATGAGCAGCAGCAGGCCGAGCCAGAACGTCGGCACCGACCACAGCACCAGCGAGACGCCGGTCGAGACCTTGTCGAAGCGGGAGTTGTGCCGCCAGCCGGCCCGCGTGCCCTGCCAGAGGCCGAGGCTGACCGCGATGACCAGGCCCGCGCCGGCCAGCAGCAGGGTCGGCCCGAGCCGCTCGCCGATCAGGTCGAGGACGGGCCGCTTGTACTCGTACGACGTGCCGAGGTCGAAGCGGAGCGTCTTGCCCACGAAGTCGGCGAACTGGTCGATCAGCGGCTTGTCCAGGCCCAGCCGGTGGCGTTCCAGGGCGAGCTGGGTCGGGGTCATGTTCCGGCCCTGCGCGAGGTTGCGCACGGGGTCGCCGGGCAGCAGCCGGAACACGAAGAACGTGCCGATGATCACCATGGCGATGCTGAACAAAGCCCCACCCGCCTTCGACAGCGCGTACTGCAGCGTGCCGCGGTGGGTGGGGCGTTCGTCACCGGGGCCCGCGCGCCCCCCGGCGGGGGCGGGGGGGGGGCGGGGGGGGCGCGGGGGGGGGGATGAG
>NZ_JBFAIA010000013.1:0-106892 GCF_040654455.1 Nonomuraea sp. NPDC050691 | reverse complement strand
CCTGATACCGATATTTGCGTATTCGAGCCAGTAAAGGCATACGGTCACCGGGCCGGTTTCCACCTCGCGGATCTGCGTGGCGAGCCGGCCGTGGTCACCGATCACCGCGTTCTTCTCCCAGCCGTGGAACGGGTACCAGATCGTGCCTTGCCGTTCTTCTTCCGGCATCAGGCCGAGATCGGGTTCCAGGTCGAGCAGGTAGATCCACGGCGCGCCGATGAGGTAGTGCCCGCGGCGGCCCATCGACCAGCCGCGGCGACGCAGCACGTCGGCCCAGATGAACCGGGGATATCCGGGAGTGCACCATTGGTCGTTCGGTGGGTATCCGTGGAGATAGTTCCAGCCATGCTGGAGAAATCCCTGTATTCGGCGGGGAACGTCGTCCGGGAGCCCGCAGTATCTGGCGAGTATGCGGGAGTGCCCGTACCAGTGATTGGATTCGTCCATCATTCCCCCTGTAGCGGTTGGCGCGCCCCCAGGGACATTCGCAGCCTCGCCCGGACATCACCCGGCTTTATACGGTTCCATTACTCGCGACGGGGGCTCGGTTTGAGCCATGGAGGATCACCGATACACTACGTTCTGGTTCGACCACGGAGAGTGAGGGAGCATGGGCCACCTCGACCGCCTGCGCGGCGTCTTCCGCGCCGCGCTGAGCCTTCCGGACGACGCCGACGTCGACGAGCTCGAATACCGGGCGATCCCACAGTGGGACTCCCTGGCCCACATGGCGCTGGTCGCCGCCATCGAGGACGAGTTCGACATCATGCTCGAAACGGACGAGATCATCGACATGAGCTCGTTCACCCAGGCCGCCCGGCTACTGGAGAAGCACGGTGCCGGCGCCGCGTTCTGACCCTGCAGCCGACCCGGCCTCGGCCCGAGTGGCACTGGTCACCGGCTCGACCACGGGCATCGGGCGTGCTGTCGCCGTGGCGCTCGCCGCGACCGGCGACGAGGTGATCGTCCACGGCCGCGACGCCGAGCGGGCCGCCAAGGTCGCCGCGGAGGTGGCCGCCGAGACCGGTGGGCACACCTGGTCGGTCCACGGCGACGTGGCCGACCCCGGCGCGGTCTCCAGCATGATGCGCCGGATCCGCGAACGCCACGGACGCCTCGACGCGCTCGTGATCAACGCGGGCGCCCACGACGCCGCGCTGCTCGGCCTGCTGCCCGGCATGGCGGTGTCCCGGTTGTTCGACGTCAACGCGGTGGGCGCGGTCCACACGCTGCAGTCGGCGATCAGGCTCCTGCGCAGGGGCACGAGCCCCGCCGTGGTGCTGGTCTCCTCGATCATGGGTCGTCGCGGGTCGGCGGGCCAGGCCGTCTACTCCGCCACCAAGGCCGCGCTGCTCGGCCTGACCGTGTCCGCGGCCAAGGAGCTCGGCCCCGCCGGCATCCGGGTCAACGCGGTGGCCCCCGGCTTCGTGGAGACGGCCATGCTCGCCACGCTCGACGACCGAGCCCGCGCCGCGACCGTCGCCGCGACCCCGCTCGGCCGGCTGGGGCAGCCGCGCGAGGTCGCCGCCGCCGTGGCGTTCCTGCTCTCGGGCCACGCCTCGTTCGTCACCGGCCAGGTGCTCGGTGTCGACGGCGGGCTGGTGCTGTGAGGTCCCGACACGATGGATGGACGTCCCATGGATGGTTTCCCGCACCCTGACGCGCGGCTCGTCGTCGCCGGAGAGCCGGGCGAGCTCACGGGCGACCTGCTGGCCGCACGCGTCGAACGCACCGCGCAGGTGCTCGCGGGCCTGCCGCCCGGCCCGGTGTTCTGCGGCATGCGCAACGACCTGGCGTCCGTGGTGCGCTACCTCGCCGCGTGGCGGACCCGCCGGCCGGTGGCGCTGCTCGACCCCGACCTCTCGGCGGGTGCGCTGACCGGGCTGATCAGGAGGTTCCGGCCGGCGGGGCTGTTCGGGTTCGCGCACGCCGTGGAGAGCGCGCCGCGCGGGCGCCGCGACGCCGACGATCCCCATCCCGACCTGGCCGTCCTGCTCGCCACCTCGGGATCGACGGGCAATCCCAAGCTCGTGCGCCTGTCGCGCCGGGCGGTGCTGTCCAACGCCACGGCCATCGCCACCGCCCTGGCCATCGGGCCCGGCGAGGTCGCGCCGACCAGCCTGCCGCTCTACTACAGCTTCGGGCTGTCGGTGCTCAACAGCCACCTGGCGGCGGGCGCCACCGTGGTCCTCACCGACGCTGGGCTGCTGGAGCGGTCGTTCTGGACCCACCTCGACGCCCACGGCTGCACGTCGCTCGCGGCCGTGCCGTACCAGTACGAGATGCTGCGCAGGCTCGGCTTCGACCCTGCGAAGCACCCGACGCTGACCACGCTCACGCAGGCGGGCGGCCGGCTGCGGCCGGAGCTCGTGACGGAGTTCTCCGCCAAGGCCGAGCGGTTCTTCGTCATGTACGGCCAGACGGAGGCGACGGCGCGCATCGCGGTCCTGCCCCCGGAGCGGCTGGCCGCCAAGCCGGGCTCGGCCGGAGTCGCCGTGCCGGGCGGCCGGCTCAGCGTGCGCGACGGCGAGGTCGTCTACGAGGGGCCCAACGTGATGATGGGCTACGCCGAGACGGCCGCCGACCTGGCCCGAGGCGACGACCTGGGCGGCGTGCTGCGCACGGGCGACCTCGGCCACCTCGACGACGAGGGCTTCCTCTACCTCACCGGCCGCATGAAACGCATCGCCAAGATCTTCGGCGTGAGGGTCAGCCTCGACGACGTGGAAGGGCTGCTGCGCGACTGCGGGCCGGTGGCGGCGACCAGCGGGGACGACCGGGTCACGGTGTGGGCCGAGGGACTCGACCGCGACGCATGCGCCCGCCTCGCCCGCCGCCTCGGCACGGAGCTGCGGTTGCACTGGAGCGGCTTCGACGTCCGCGCGGTCGACCGCCTCCCGCTGCTGACCACCGGCAAGGTCGATTACGGCGCCCTGGAGGCACGGACATGAACTCGCGGAGGGATGGACGAATCCCGTACGGCGCAGAAGTCGCCCTCACCCGGCAGGCGCCGCGCGAGCGTTTCCGCCGCCGCCGCGCCGGGGGCCTTGACCCGGGGCCCTTCCCGGGCGAGGACGTGCGCGCCCGTTGGCGACACGGTGAGTGGCCGCCCGCGACAGGGGAGGCCCGCATGAGCGTCCCCCCCATCGCCACCACCGCACATGGCCGGCCATGCCACAGCGTCCTCACCCCCCGTGCCGTGCACGGCGTGCGCGGGGAGGCCGCATGAGCGTCTTCACTCTGCGGGCGGCCGAGCGGGAGCGGGCGCTGGTGCCGCGGCTGGCCGAGCTGACCGAGCGGCACCGGCATGCCTGCCCGCCGTACGGGCGGATCCTGGCGGCGATCGGGTCGCACGGCCCGTACGAGCGCGTGGCGGACCTGCCGTGGCTGCCGGTGCGGATGTTCAAGACGCACGAGCTGCGCAGCGTGCCCAAGGAGCAGGTGTTCCGGGTGCTCACCTCCAGCGGCACGACAGGGCAACGGCCCAGCCGTGTCCACCTCGACCGGGAGGCCGCGGCGGCGCAGCCGCGCATGCTGGCGGCGACGCTGCGGGAGGTGCTGGGCGAACGACGGCTGCCCATGCTGATCGTCGACACCCGCTCGGTCGTACGCGCCACCACACTGAGCGCGCGTGGCGCCGGGGTGCTCGGCATGATGAACCTCGGCCGTGACCACACCTTCGTGCTGGACGACGGCGGCGACGTGGACGCGGCGGCGGTGAAGGCGTTTCTGGCACGGCACGACGGCAGGCCGTTCCTGATCTTCGGGTTCACGTACATGGTGTGGCTGCACCTGCGCGAGCTGGGCCTCGACCTGTCGCGCGGAGTGCTGATCCACTCCGGCGGGTGGAAGAAGCTGGCCGACCAGGCGGTGGACGCGGCGGAGTTCCGCGCACGGCTGGAGCGCGAGTGCGGGCTGACCCGCATGCACGACTTCTACGGCATGGTGGAGCAGATCGGCACCGTCTTCCTGGAGGGCCCGGAGGGGGACGGGCTCTACTGCCCCGACTTCGCCGACGTGGTGATCCGCGACCCGGAGACGTGGGAGGAGGCGCCGCCGGGCGTACCCGGGCTGATCGAGGTGGTCAGCACGCTGCCGACGTCGTACCCGGGGCACGTGCTGCTGACCGAGGACCTGGGGGTGGTCCACGGGGTGGACGACGGCACCTGGCCGGGCAAGCGCTTCTCGGTGCTGGGCCGGCTGCCCCGCGCCGAGGCACGGGGGTGCAGCGACACGATGGGCGGATCGGTGGGCGGGGCGGTGGGCGGGTCGGTGATGCCGCAGGTTTCTCCTCAGGCGTCGCCGCACGTGTCTCTGCGTGCGTCTCTCCGTGGGTCTCCGCAGGCGTACGGGCACGGTGCTGCCGTGGACGGGCCTGCGCCGCCGACGTCCCCGAAGGCATGCGAACGCGCCGACGCAGGCGACGGGCCCATGCCATCGGCGTCTCCGACGGCATGCGAGCTCGGTGACGCCGAGGACGGGACGGTGGCCGCATGAAGGGCGGAGCCGGGCCCATCGCCGGGCGGGTTCCGGCTGAGGAGGCCGTCGGCGAGCGGTTCCGCTCCGACGGGAGCGTCGGCGCGCGATCTCGCTCGGAGGGGACCGTGGACGTGCGGTTTCCCTTTGAGGGGACCGTCGGCGTGTGGGAGCTTCTTGACGACATGGCCGCCGCGCCGAGGCCGGCCGTGGGCGACGAGCGGGTGCTGGAGTTCCTCGTGGACGTCGGGCGGAGGTTGCGGGCCCCCGACGTGGTGCGGCGGCATCCCGAGCTGGCGTCCCTCGGGTTCTTCCTGCGGCGGAGCGGACTGGAGCGAGCTGCGGGCTTACCGCGACGGAACGAGCCGGAGCAGGCCGCGGATTCTCACCCGCCAAGCGAACGAAGGCGGGCCCCCGGCTTCCCACGACCGAGTGGGTCGGAGGTCGCGGGCGGGGCTGGGGAGTTCGTGCGGGTGCCGCGTGGGCTGGTGTTCCACATCGCTCCGGCGAACGTCGACACCGTCTTCGTCTACTCCTGGGCCCTCTCCGCCCTCATGGGCAACCGCAACGTCGTCCGGCTGTCGGCACGCGCGGGCGTCGTGGCCGAGGTGATCCTCCACGTCATGCGGGAGGCGCTCGACGACGCCGATCCGGTCGTGCGTCGCACCCAGCGCATCGTCTCCTACGACCACCCCGAGCCCGTGCCCTCCAACAGCCGTGCGCCCCTCCAGACCGGTCTTCCCCGTCGACAAGATCCGCCCGGGTCCGTCCCCCACCACGGACGCACCCCCCACAACCACCCCCACCCCGACTCCCCCAAGCACCTCCGCCAAGACCCCACCGACCACCTGCACGCCGAACCCTCCAATCACCAGCACCCCGGCCTCTCCCACCACCTCGGGGCCGACTCCACCGACCGCCGGCGCCCCGCGCCCACTCACCCCCTCCAACCCGAACCCACCGACAAGGGCCGACCCGCTCCCACCGACCACCAGCGAACCGGCCCCTCCCACCACGTCCGGCCCGAACCCACCGAGCACATCAACCGCCCCGATCCCGTCTCCTCCAAGGACGCCGGTTCCGGGGGCGCGGCGGGTCCCACCGCGGTTCTGTCGGCGGCGTGCGACCTGCGGGTGATCTGGGGCGGCGATCGTACGGTGAACGAGATCCGCCGGCACCCGCTGGCACCCCACGCCCGCGATCTCGCCTTCCCCGACCGGTCGTCGTTCGCGGTGATACGCGCGTCGGCGTGGCTGGAGGCGGCGCCCGCGACGCGGGAGGCGGTGGCCGACGGGTTCGCGGTCGACGCCTACTGGTTCGACCAGGCCGCCTGCTCCTCCCCGGGCACCGTCTTCTGGGTGGGCTGCCCCGCCGAGTGCGACGCGGCCCGCGACGGGTTCGCCACCTGTCTGGCGCAGGCCGTGGCCCGGCGCGGGTGGACGGTGGACACGGCGATGGCCGTCGAGAAGCGGGTGGCCGCGTACGGGCTGGCGGCCGACGGCGTGGCGGACGCGGTCGAGTTCCGCGGTAACGCCCTGGCGCAGGTGGTCCTGACGGCGCCCGGCGCGGCTCCGCGGCGGTGGCTCGGCACGGGGACGTTCGCCCATGCCCGGCTCGGTTCACTCGATGAGCTGGCGGACGTGGTGCGGCGGAAGGATCAGACGCTGACGCACTTCGGGTTCGACCGCGAGGAACTGGCCGGGCTGGCCCGGGCGCTGGGCGGGCGCGGGGTGGACCGGATGGTGCCGATCGGGAACGCGCTCGGGTTCCACCGGGTGTGGGACGGCGTCGACCTGCCGGCCGAGTTCTCCCGCCTGGTGACCATCCAGTAGGCCGGCCTGCCGAGCGAGTTCTCCCGCTGACCATCCAGTAGGCCGACAGGTTCCGTTCTCCGCGCTCTCCTCTCCCGGTCCCTGACGATGTCCCCTCCACCTTGCCTCCTGCGGCCGACACACCGAAGCACAGGAAGGGCCGGCTGCACGTGTTCTGTACGCCGCAGCCGGACGAGATCGCCTGGGCACGAGAGAGCACAGGCCTGGATGACGGCTCTGGTCGTGTCGCTCGAAGCATTCGACAGGTTGGGTGCCTGGCTGGAGAACCTGCGTGTGGGCCACGTGGTGGCCGTGCCCCGCAGCCGGACCCCGGGCAGTACAGCGGCCTGACGCGACGCCTGCTGATCCGTCGCGGCTCCCTCGACCCGGACGAGCCGGCGTTCTCCCCGGGCCTCGTACGCCCTTGGCGAGGTCCCCTTTCACAGAGCAACTACCTGCGGAGACTCGCCTGGTCACCCCTAGGGCAGGAGCTCGACGTACCCGTTCGTGCCGTTCACGCGGATCCGCTGCCCGTCCCGGATCAGCCGGGTGGCATGCTCCACCCCCACGACGGCCGGCAGGCCGTACTCCCGGGCGATCACCGCACCATGGGTCATCAGGCCGCCCACCTCCGTCACAAGGCCTTTGATCCTGACGAACACAGGCGACCAGCTGGGATCGGTGTAGGCGGTGACCAGGATGTCGTCCGCTTCGAGATCGGCCTCGGTCATGTCGAGGATGACGCGGGCGCGTCCCTCGGCGGTTCCGGAGGAAACCGGCAGGCCGACCAGTGCGCCGGCCGGCACGTCCTGGCGTCGGTAGGCCCCGGCGACGGTCTCGCCGTCCGACGTGAGCACCCGGGGAGGCGTGAGCGCCTGATACGCGCTGAACGCCTCCTTGCGCCGGCGGATGAGCCGGTCATCGACCTGTCCGGTGCGTACGACGTCGTGGAGCTCCTGAAACCTGAGGTAGAAGATGTCTTCCCGGTCGCGAAGCACGCCGTCCCGCACGAGGCGGTCGGCCTCTTCCAGCAGAGCCTGCTTGTATACGAAGTAGCGGCTGACCTTGCCGTATTTGGGATACTCCCGATAGCCGGCGAAGGTCCGTAGGCGGTCGATCATCGACTTGGCCTCGTCGGCTTTCCGCTCTCCGTCCGGCAGGGCCCGCAGGCGCTCCAGCAGCTCCTGTTCCTTCTTCCGCGCTTCCTGCCGCCCTTGTTCGAAGCGCCGTCGGCTGGCGCCGGGCTCGAAGTTCTCGATGTTGCCGAGAATCGCGGGCAACAGGGCGGTGGGGCGTTCGCTCCACCGTGGCCTCGTGATGTCGATCTCACCGACGCAGCGCATGCCGTACTTGTCGAGGTAGGCCCGGATGGCGTCCTGCGCCTCGCGCCCTCCCGCGAGTTCGGGCAGTTCGTCCAGGAAAGCATCGTCCTCGACGTCCCGCAGAAAGGCCACCACCTCCGGATGCGGGCGGATCGCATCCGCGACGTCCAGGAGCGCGAGTCCCATCTCCGACGTGACGTTGTCGGGGACGGACTGGGTGAGTGTGTCGGCCGCGTTCTCTTCGCCCAGCCACGTGTGCATCCGCTCGTTGAGCCACCACGTCGCCTCCATCGCCGCCATGATCACCTGAAGGCTCCGCGGGTCGAACAGGAGCCGCTGCAGTTCCTGAAGGTCCTCCAGGATGAAGTCGAACAGGTCCGATCCGTGTTTCCGCTGGATGTCGCGTTTGACGGCGGCCAGCGACGCCCGGCTGCGCGCGATCAGCTCGTCGACGATGGCCGGATCGGTTTCGATCGGAGCCGGCGCACCACCCACGGCCGGCCCGCCGGTGCCCGCCTCCGGCGGCGCCGGGACGAAGTCACCGCGGTCGAGAACGGTCTGCAGCGCGTCCCTGATCAGCGGATCGGACCTTCCCAGGACCTCCAGGAGCCCTTCGCGGCCGGCCGGCGATGCCAAGCCGTCGGTGACATCGACGAACAGTCGCCCGCCGGCCTCGGCCATGGGCCGGGGCGTGGTCAACTGCCAGACGGACAGACCCAGGGGCTTCATCGGGTCGGTCATCATCTGTTGATGGCCGACGGAGACGTAGACGCGGTTACCTCCGTCCCCGGCCGCCGGGATGGGGAACAGCGTGGTGATCGGCCGGCTCTGGACGATCTGGAAGCCACCGTCGGCCAGGCACCACTCGATGTCCTGGGGACGGCCGAAGTGCGCCTCGATCCGCCGGCCCAACTGCGCGAGCAGCACCACCTGCGCATCGGTCAGCGCCGGCCGCTGCTGCGTCTCCGGCTCGATCGTCTGCTCCCGCGTCCCGCCTTCCGGCGAAGCGTGGATGGCCAGCCGCTTGGTGGCGACCGTCTTGTCGACGATCTCGCCGTCCCGCACCTTGTAGACGTCCGCGTTCACCAGACCGGAGACCAGGGCCTCGCCCAGGCCGAAGCCGGCCTCGACGCTGACGACCTTCCGGTTCGACGTGACGGGGTCGGCCGTGAACATGATGCCGGAGGCATCCGGCGAGACCATCTGCTGCACGACCACCGCCATGTGGACCTTGCGATGGTCGAAACCGTTCCGCAGGCGGTAGGTCACGGCTCGCTCGGTGAAGAGCGAGGCCCAACACAACCTGATGTGGTCGAGGATCGCCGCAGGCCCCACGACGTTCAGGTACGTGTCGTGCTGGCCTGCGAAGGAGGCCGTCGGCGAGTCTTCGGCCGTCGCACTGGATCGGACGGCGTAGGCGGCTTTGTCGTTCAGGCGGGCGAGCGGCCGAGTGATCACCGCCGCCAGATCGTCAGGAATGGGGATTCCTGCGACGGCACCGCGGATCTCCGCGGTGAGCGCACCGATCGCGTCCCGGTCGTCCGGGGTCAGGCGCGACAGCCGATCGAACCGATCTTCGAGTGACGGCGCGTCCGCCATGACCCGCCGGAAGGCGTCCGTCGTCACGCAGTAGCCGGCCGGCACGTGGATGCCTTCGATCCGCGACAGCTCCCCCAGATGCGCGGCCTTGCCCCCGACGACCGCGACCTGGCTCTGATCGATCTCCTGGAAACCCAGTACGTAGCGATCGATCGCCACGCTGCTTTCCGTGTCAACCACTACTTCCCCCATGTACGTCGATGATGGCCGTCAACGGCCAGGTGAGCGCGAAGATGTCAGCCCACATACGTGAGCGGCTTCGCCTCCTTCTGCAGCCATTCACTGAGGCCAGTTGTGCCGCGCAGTCCGGCGGCACGCCCCGCGGGCACACCTGTCCCGCGAATCCTTGATTCCCGCGGGTCCGCTTCGGTGGGAGATTCTGCGGCACGACCCGGGTCTTGCCGCAAGCCCCCCAGCGCGCTATACGTTGAAAGTGGCGGGGAGTGAGCATTCCTCCTGCCATTCGTCCGCGGCATCGCCCGGTACGTCACCGCCCGGCCTCTCGCCCCACTCATCCTCGATCGGTACGAGGTGGTGCAGTCCGCTGAACAACGGCGCCGGCGGCGCACGCGGGGCAGGAAGTTTGGCCATAAGGTGGCACCTGTGCTGATTCAGGGCTTGCTGGTGACTTCACTGGTGCTGAGCGGTGCGCCGGCCACCGTGCCGAGCGGCGCCCCGGCCGCCGGGGCGAAAACGCGGGTCGACTGTGCGAAGGTGACCTGCCTCGCGCTGACCTTCGACGACGGCCCGGGCAAACGCACCGGCGTCCTGCTGGACGTGCTGAAGCGCGAGCGCGTCCCCGCCACGTTCTTCCTCATGGGCAAGCACGTGGAGCAGCTCCCGTCCGTGGTCAGGAGGACGGTGGCCGAGGGGCACGCGATCGGCAACCACACCTACTCGCACCCGTCGTTACCGACCCTGCTCGACCAGGAGATCATCGACGAGATCCGGCTCACCCAGGACGTCATCCGGGAGGTGACCGGCCGCCGCGTGCGGATGTTCCGGCCCCCGTACGGGCAGACCGACGACCGGGTGCTGCGGCTCGCCGGCTCCCAGGACCTCTCCCAGATTCTGTGGACCGGCACGACCCTCGACTGGAAGCTGCGCGACCCGGCGAAGATCAAGGCGGCGGTGCTGCGGCTGGCCAAGCCCAACGGCGTGATCCTCATGCACGACACGGTCCCGCAGACGGTCCAGGCCATGCCGGCGATCCTCAAGGAACTGAAGAAGCGCGGCTACCACCTGGTGACGGTTCCCACCCTGCTCGGCGGAAGGACGCCGGACGCGGGTGTGAGTTTTCCCTAGTTCGCGGTAGTAAGCAGGTCGGGGCGACGGCTCCGGCAGCCGGGATTGGGAGCACATGCTGACGAAGACCGCGAAGCCATCGCGCTGGGCGACGCTCGCGACCTTCATCGCCATCCAGGCCGTGCTCGTGTGCTGGTGGCTCGCCTACTATCCGGGCCTGTTCAGCCGCGACTCGGTGCTGTACCTGAGCCACACCATGGTCGGCCCGTGGGTGAGCGACCACTCGGTGACCTACGACGCGCTGCTGTGGCTGAGCGTGCGCCTGACCGGCGACATCGGCGCGGTCACGCTGCTGCAGACGACGGCGATGGCCGCCACCCTGGCCTATCTGGCCGCCGCGCTCAAGGCGCTCGGCGCTCCCCGGCGGACGACGACGGCCGTGGCCGTGCTGCTGCCGTTCCTGCCTCCGGTGGGGGCGTTCTCGGTGGCGCTGTGGAAGGACGTGCCGTTCACGCTGTGCGCGGTCGCGATCGCCGCGTCCTGCGCGGGGCTCGCGGCGGCCCGGCGCGTCACCGCGTGGCGGCTGGCGGGCCTCGGGACGCTCATGCTGGCGCTCGGGCTGTTCCGGGCGAACGGCTTCCTCGTGGTGGGCGTCGCCGTCGCCGTGCTGCTGGTCGTGGTGAAGGGCGCGAGGGTACGGCTGGCGGTGGTCGGGCTGGTGGCGGCGGTCGTGCCGCTGCTGCTGTCCAGTCTGGTGCTGCCGCGCGTGGGCATCGAGGCCCCGTCGAAGACGTACGTCTACCACACGGCGTTCGGGGACATCGCGGTCCTCTATCGCGAGCACCCGGAGCTGTTCGGCGACCGCGACCGGACGCTCATGACCTCCGTCGCCCCCCTGTCGCGGTGGAACGAGGGCGGCACCTGCTACACGATCAACCCGCTGATCTGGCGGCGCGACTTCAGCTGGCAGCAGGCCGACCGGCACGCCGGCGAGCTGCTGGAGCTGTGGCGGCGGCTGCTCACGCAGCGGCCCATTGACGTCGTGGACGCCCGCCTGTGCCGGGGCTCGATCGCCTGGAACCCGGTGCAGGACGAGTGGGCCGTGGGCGGGCAGACGTACCACTTCTCGCGCCGGCCGAGCGCCGAGACGTACGTGGGCCCGAACAAGGTGCCCGACTACCCGCAGCGGTGGATGTTCTCGCTGCGGCCGAAGTCGGAGGACCTGCACCGGGTGGCGGACTCGTGGCTGCTGACCTCGGGCGAGCCGGGTTACGACTGGCTGCTGTGGCGGGGCGCGACGTGGGCGTACCTGTCCTACCTCGCGGCGGGGCTGGCGGCGTGGGCGCTGCGCAGCAGGTACGTGCCGGCCGTGGTGGCGGTGGTTGCCGGGCAGCAACTCGCCGTGCTGGCCAACATCTCGGCGCAGGACTTCCGGTACATGGCCACGCCGATCTTCGTCGGGATGCTGATGGTGCCGCTGCTGTTCGGCAGCCTGGTGCGGGTGCTGCGCGGGACGAGGCGATCGGCCGCCGAACCGGCCAAGAGTCCCGAACCGGCCAAGAGCCCCGAACCCGCCAAGAGTCCCGAACCTGCCAAGAGCTCCGGGCCCGCGAAGAGCCCCGAACCGGTCAAGGACTCCGAGGCGGTCCCGGATCCCGAGACCGGCTGAATTTTGCGGAGTCCGCATCTTTGCGGATTGCGCAAGGTTCTGTATCGTGGAGATCGTGGGAAGTGACGACCGTGAGCGCCCGGGTCTGCGCGAGCGCAAGAAGCGAGAGACGCGCATCGCGCTGAGCTGGGCCGCCATCCAGCTCACCGTCGAGCGCGGGTGGGACAACGTACGGGTGGAGGACATCGCCGCCGCGGCGGGCGTCTCCCCCCGCACCTTCAACAACTACTTCGCCAGCAAGGGCGAGGCCATCGCGGCCCGGCACGTCGAGCGGGCCCACGCGATCGTGGCCGAGCTGCGCGCCCAGCCGGCGGACAAGCCGCTGTGGGAGGCGATCACCGACGCGGCGCTCTCGCAGTTCGCGCTCGGCCTCGACCCGCAGGGCGAGACGTCCGACCAGCGAACCGCGGGGCTGAAGCTGATGCTCAGCGAGCCGGCGTTGCAGGCCGAGTTCGCCAAGGCGTACATGGCCGCCGAGGCGGAGTTCGCCGAGGCGATCGCCGAACGCACGGGCACCGACGTCACCACGGACCTCTACCCGAGGCTCGTCGCGGGCGCGATCAGCGCGGCCATCACGGCGGTCTCCCAGCAACGAATGCGCACCCCGCACGTGCCCATGGACGAGCTGCTGCGCGAGGCGTTCGGCCGGCTCGCCACGGGGCTCACCGCCCCCTAGCCCGCCACCACACCCCACACCGTACGAAGCCCGGCGCCGCCGGGCCGATGCGCCATGCCCTTTTCCCGACGATCAGGAGGATCGCCGTGACCACCGACATCCCTGCCGACATTCCCCCCGAGATCTCCGCCGAGTTTTCCGCCGACGTCGTCATCGCGGGCGGTGGCCCGAACGGGCTCATGCTGGCCTGCGAGCTCAGCCTGGCCGGAGTGCGGCCCGTGGTGCTGGAGCGGCTGACCGCCCGCGAGGAGGAGAACCGCGCCAACGGCCTGGTCGGCCAGGTCATCCGGGTACTCGACCACCGTGGCCTGTACGAACGGCTCACGGGCAGCGCGGAGCCGCCCCGGCCCGTGCCCGGGTTCGTGTTCGGGGCGCTGCCGCTGGACCTGAGCGCGGTGGAGGACAACCCGCTCCACATCCTCGGGGTGCCGCAGCGCCGCGTCGAGCAGGTCCTGGAGGAACGCGCGACCGAGCTGGGCGCCGAGATCCGCCGGGGACACGAGCTGACCGGCCTGTCCCAGGACGCGGAGGGCGTCACCGCCGAGATCGCGGGGCCCGGCGGCCCGTACCGGGTGCGCGCCCGCTACCTGGTCGGCGCGGACGGCGGCCGGAGCCTCACGCGCAAGCTGTCCGGCATCGGCTTCCCCGGCGTGACCAGGGACGACACGGTCTCCCGGGCCGCGCACGTGTCCATACCCGACACGCTGATCGACCCGGCCACCGGCGGGCTCGACGTCCCGGGCTACGGCGTCATCCCGCCGTTCATGCACCATCGCACCGAGCACGGCCTGATCGCGTTCGCGCCCTTCCCCGGCCGCCTGCCGATGCTGACCACCATGGAGTGGGGAGGCGGCGAGGAGAGCGCGCCGTCCCCGATGTCCCTGGACGAGCTGCGGAGCAGCGTGCGCCGGGTGCTCGGCGTGGACCTGCCCTTCGGCCCGCCGGAGGGCGAGGGGCCACACCTGCTGCGCCTGCTGACGGGCGGCAACACGCGGCTGGCGGACCGGTTCCGCGCCGGGCGGGTGCTGCTGGCCGGCGACGCCGCTCATGTGCACAGCGCGATCGGCGGCCCCGGGCTGAACCTGGGGCTCCAGGACACGGTCAACCTGGGCTGGAAGCTGGCCGCGGTCATCCAGGGGCGGGCGTCCGAGGAACTGCTGGACACGTACGAGAGCGAACGAAGGCCGGCGGCCGAGCGGGTCGTCCTGCACACGCAGGCCCAGTCGGCGCTCATCGCGCCCGGCGCCGAGGTGACGGCGCTGCGCGGGCTGTTCGCCGAGCTGCTGCGAGATCCCCGCAACGCCCGCCACATCGCCGCCACGATGTCCGGGGCCGACCTCCGCTACGACATGGGAACCGCGGACGCGCATCCGCTGACCGGCCGCTTCGCCCCGGATCTGACGATCGAGGCGGACGGCGGCGCCGTGCGGCTCGCCGAGCTGGCCCGTACGGCCCGGCCCCTGCTCCTGGACCTGACGGGGGACGCGGCGGCGGCCAAGGAGGCGTCCGGCTGGCACGATCGGATCCACACCGTCACCGGCCGCTCCCCCGCTTCCCCGGGCTCCCCCGGCCCCTCCGGCGCTTCCGGCTCCTCGCCCGAGGTGAGCGCGCTGCTGGTGCGTCCGGACGGGTACGTGGCCTGGGCGTCGTCCTCGCCGGACCCGGACGAGCGCGAGCTGGGGGCTCTGCGGGCAGCCCTCACCCGCTGGTTCGGCCCCTCCGCCTGACCTCCCGGCACGGGCGGCCTCACCACACGGGCGGCCTCACCACACGGGCGGCCTCACCACACGGGCGGCCTCACCACACGGGCGGCCTCACCACACGGGCGGCCTCACCACAGGAGGGGGGACGTCATGGCGGCGAGCCCGATGCGGGACGGGACCGGCGCACGTCAGGGCCGGCGCACGTCAGGTGGGTGTGGCGGCGGCCTGGCGGGCGTCGTACCTTTCGCGCGCCGCCGCCACCCCGGCGCTGTGCCGCCGCGCCCAGCCGGTCAGCGTGATCAGCGCCTCGCGCAGTTCGAGCGCCATCGGCGTGGCCTGGTACTCCACCTTGGGCGGGACGGTCGGGTAGACCCTGCGTTCCAGCAGCCCGTCCCGCTCCAGGTTGCGCAGCGTCAGGGTGAGCATGCGCCGGCTGATGCCCTCGATCGTCCGCTCCATCTCGGTGAAGCGGATCGGGCCGTCCGAGGCGGCCAGGATGATCTGGATCGCCCCCTGCCCGCAGATTTTGTCGAGGATCTCGCGCGGCGGGATCGGGCCGGCGCCGGGCCCGTCGAGCGAGCCGCCGCCGGGGCTCGCCGTCACTCCCACCCGGCCGTCACTCCCACTCGATGGTGCCCGGCGGCTTGCTCGTCACGTCGAGCACCACCCGGTTGACCTCGCGGACCTCGTTGGTGATGCGGGTGGAGATGCGCGAGAGCACGTCGTACGGCACGCGGGCCCAGTCGGCGGTCATCGCGTCCTCGGAGGTGACGGGTCGCAGCACCACCGGGTGGCCGTAGGTGCGGCCGTCGCCCTGGACGCCGACCGAGCGGACGTCGGCGAGCAGCACCACCGGGCACTGCCAGATGTCGCGGTCGAGGCCGGCGCGCGACAGCTCCTCGCGGGCGATGGCGTCGGCCTCGCGCAGCAGGTCGAGCCGCTCGCGGGTGACCTCGCCGACGATGCGGATGGCGAGGCCGGGGCCGGGGAACGGCTGGCGCCACACCATGGCGGCGGGCAGGCCCAGCTCCTCGCCGGCGCGGCGCACCTCGTCCTTGAACAGGGTGCGCAGCGGCTCGACCAGGGTGAACTGGAGGTCCTCGGGCAGGCCGCCGACGTTGTGGTGGGACTTGATGTTGGCGGTGCCGGTGCCGCCGCCCGACTCGACCACGTCGGGGTAGAGGGTGCCCTGCACCAGGAAGTCGACAGGGCCGTCGGCCATGATGGCGCGCTGCTCGTCCTCGAAGACGCGGATGAACTCACGCCCGATGATCTTGCGCTTCTCCTCCGGGTCGCTGACGCCCTCCAGCGCCTTGAGGAAGCGGTCGGCGGCGTCGACGACGCGCAGCTTGACGCCCGTGGCGGCCACGAAGTCGCGCTCGACCTGCTCGGCCTCGCCCTTGCGCAGCAGCCCGTGGTCGACGAAGACGCAGGTGAGCCGGTCGCCGATGGCGCGCTGGACCAGGGCGGCGGCCACGGCGGAGTCGACGCCGCCGGACAGGGCGCAGATCGCCCGGCCGTCGCCGACCTGCCGGCGCACCGCCTCGACGGAGTCCTCGACGATGTTGAGCATGGTCCAGGTGGGACGGCAGCCGGCCGCCTCGAGGAAGTGCTTGAGCACCGTCTGGCCGTGCTCGGAGTGGAGCACCTCGGGGTGGAACTGCACGCCGTACAGGCCGCGCTCGCGGTGCTCGAAGGCGGCGACCGGGGTCTCGCGCGTGGAGGCGGTCACCTCGAAGCCGGCGGGGGCGGCCTTGACGCTGTCGCCGTGGGACATCCACACCTTCTGCGTGGCTGGCAGGCCGGCGAAGATGACGCCTTCGGAGATGACGTCGAGCTGGGTGCCGCCGTACTCGGCGACGCCGGTGCGGGCGACCTCGCCGCCGAGCGCGCGCGCCATCGCCTGGAAGCCGTAGCAGATGCCGAACGTGGGCACGCCCGTCTCGAACAGGCTCTGCTCCACGGCCGGCGCGTTGTCGGCGTAGACCGACGAGGGCCCGCCGGACAGGATGATCGCCTTCGGCCGCTTGGCCAGCATCTCCTCGACCGGCATGGTCGAGGGGACGATCTCGGAGTAGACGTGGCACTCGCGCACCCGCCTCGCGATCAGCTGCGCGTACTGCGCGCCGAAGTCGACCACGAGAACTGTGTCGAACTCAGACACCGAAGAAACCCCCCAGAGGCGAATGCGGTGCCACCAGTCTATCGGCAGGCCGCGTTCGGCCCCGACCGGCCGCCCCGGCAGCTCACGTGCCCGGCGGCACCGGCCGCGTCACGCCTCCCGTGCCGCCCCGCGCAGCGTGGGCAGGCCGCCGGCCAGCAGGGTCTCGGTCTGCTGGCGCATGCTCCCGCCGTACTCCGGGTGGGTGAGGAGGAGGAAGCGCTCCTCGCGTACGGCGTCGACGACCATGTCCGCGACCCGGGCCGGGTCGATGCCGCGCGCGACGCCGGCGTCCACCCGCTCCTGGGATTCCAGCTCGTCGGTGCTGCGCGCGACGGTCAGGTCGAACGGGCGTACACGCTCGGAGCGGTTGATGCGCGTGCGGACCGCGCCCGGGCACAGGGCGGTGACGCGGAGCTTGGAACCCGAGGCGACGAGGTCGTGGGCGAGCGCCTGGGAGGCGGCGAACGCGGCGTACTTGCTGACGGCGTAGCCGCCCGCGTGCGGCCCGGCGAACAGGCCGGCCACCGACACCGTGTTGACGATGTGGCCCTCGCTGTCCTGCTCGATCATGCGGGGGACGAAGGCGTTGATGCCGTGCAGCACGCCCCACAGGTTGACGCCGAGCACCCAGGTGAAGTCCTCGTGGGTGCGGGTCCACAGGTGCCCGCCCTGGTAGACGCCCGCGTTGTTGCACAGCAGATGGACGGCGCCCAGTTCGCCGAAGGCCCGGTCGGCCAGGTGGAGCACGGCGGCCTCGTCGGAGACGTCGGTGATCTGTGTGAGCACCTTCGTGTCGCCCGCCAGCGTCGCCGTCTCCGCCAGCCCGCCGGGGTCGACGTCGGCGAGCATCAGGGACATGCCCTCGCTCGCGAATCTGACGGCGAGCGCCCGGCCGATGCCGCTCGCCGCACCCGTCACCACCGCGACCTTGCCGGAGAGTTCCCGCACCGAATCCTCCCTAGCGCTCGTCTCGACGCTACAGGAACTCACCGGCCAGTCCAGGGCATTTCATAGAATCTCCAACTTTATGTGTGCGGCCATTCTCACCATCAAAAGGAACAATCCGCGAGCAGCGGAAAAGCGCGGCATGACGGGGAAGAGAAAAGCCTTCGCAATTGGCAATACTCCGGAGCGCCATTCCCCCGGGTGTCCGCATGCCGGGCGGCGGTGGTCGATCCGTCGGCGAACCGCTACCCTCCCCGAACGGGAGGCCGCGTATGAGGCATGACGCCGCACTGGATTCGATCGACCTGGCGATCCTCGCCGAGTTGCAGAACGACGCGCGGCTGCCCAACAAGGAGCTCGCCGAACGCCTCGGCGTGGCCCCCTCCACCGCGCTGGAGCGGGTGCGCTCGCTGCGCCGCCGGGGCATCATCACCGCCTTCCGCGCGACGGTCGACACCGCGCGGCTCGGCCGTTCGCTCCAGGCCCTGCTCTCCCTGCGCGTACGGCCGCACACCAGTCAGCTCGTCGACCCGCTGCGGGCGTTCGTGCTGGCCCTGCCCGAGACGATCACGCTGTTCCACGTGGCCGGGCCACAGGACTTCCTCGTCCACGTCGCGGTGCCCGACGCCGACCACCTGCACCGGCTGGTGCTGGAGAAGTTCCTGGTACGCCAGGAGATCGTCCATCTGGAGACGACCCTGATCTTCAAGACCGAGCACCAGCCCGTGCAGCGGCCGTCCGAGATGTGAGAATGGTCCGCATGCCATTGCGGATCACCACGCTCGCCGAGCGCCCCGAGTTCGCCGCCACGCTCTGGGACATGGACCACGGGTGGGCCGGGTTCATGATGAACGACCCCGTCGCGGACTTCTTCTACCCCGCCGCGACGCGCGTCTTCGCCGGCTTCGTGCTCGTGGCCGACGACGACGCCGAGCCCGGCCGGCTCGTGGCGCGCGGCTGCATGATCCCGTACCCGGCCAAGGACGACCCGCTGCCCGACGGCGGCTGGGACACGGTGATCCGCCGGGGCCGGATCGCCCGCGACTCGGCCGCCGACACCGACCGCGTCAGCGCCCTGGAGATCACGGTGCGCCGCGACCGGCTCGGGTCGGGCGTGTCGCCGCAGATGGTCGCCGCGATGCGCGAGCACGCCGCCCGGCTCGGCTTCTCCGAACTGGTCGCGCCGGTCCGGCCCAACCAGAAGCACCTGGAGCCGCACACCCCGATGGAGGAGTACGCCTTCCGCACGCGCTCCGACGGCCTGCCGCACGACGCCTGGCTGCGGGTCCACGTGCGGGCCGGCGGGAAGATCGTGCGGGTGGCGTCCCGCTCGATGGTGATCGCCGGATCGCTCGCGGAGTGGCGCGCGTGGACCGGGCTGCCGTTCGACCGCAGCGGCGCGGTGGAGGTGCCCGGCGCCCTCACCCCCGTCCACTGCGACGTGACGCACGATCACGCCGTCTACGTGGAGCCCAACGTGTGGGTCAGCCACCAGCTCGGCTGAGCCTGCGACGTTAGGCTCCCCCGCTCGCGGGCAAGCGCTCGGCATGGCCGAACAAACCAACAGCACACCACCTGAGCAGTCCCAGCCGTTCCCGGGCCGCAGCGACGAGATGGCGCCCGAGCCGCGCGACGAGATGCGCGACTATGAAGGACGCGACCTGCTGGCCGGCAGGCGGGCCCTGATCACCGGCGGCGACTCCGGCATCGGCCGGGCCGTCGCCGTCGCCTTCGCCAAGGAGGGCGCGGACGTCGCCATCGCGTACCTGACCGAGCACGAGGACGCCAACCACACGCGCAAGCTCGTCGAGAAGGCCGGGCGGCGCTGCGTGCTCATCCCCGGCGACCTGAGCGACCGCGACCACTGCGCGTCGGTCGTCGAGCAGACGGTCCAGGAGCTGGGCGGCCTGGAGATCCTCGTCAACAACGTGGCCTACCAGAAGCCCGTGGACGGGCTGGAGGAGTTGAGCGACGAGCAGTGGGAGCACACGTTCGCCGTCAACATCCACAGCTACTTCCGCGTCACCAAGGCGGCCCTGGCGCACCTGCGCGAGGGCGGCGCGATCATCAACACCTCGTCGATCAACGGGCTGCGCGGCAACAAGACGCTGCTCGACTACTCCGCCACCAAGGGGGCGATCAACGCCTTCACCTACGCGATGGCGCAGAACCTGGTGGACCGGGGCATCCGGGTCAACGCGGTGGCCCCGGGGCCGGTGTGGACGCCGCTGATCCCGGCCACGTTCCCGGAGGAGAAGGTCGGCTCGTTCGGCAAGCAGGTGCCGATGGGGCGTCCCGCGCACCCCGACGAGATCGCGCCGTCGTACGTGTTCTTCGCCTCGGAGCGCCTGTCGTCGTACTACACGGGCGAGATTTTGGCGCCGATCGGCGGCGAGACGCTCCCCGGCTGAGGCGCCACGCTCAGGTCAGGGTGACCCGCTCCCCCGGGGCGAGCAGGCGCGCCCGGTCGCCCAGCGGGGCCAGCGCCGCCGCGAGCGCGTCGCGGCCCTGCGAGAAGTGCGCCCAGTGCTCGAAGTGCAGCGGCACCACGTGCCGGGCGCCGAGCAGGCCGGCGGCCTCGACCACGTCGTCGCCGGCCAGCGTGAGGTTCGCGCCCTCGACCAGCGGGGTGCGCGCCGCGCCCGCGAAGAGCACGGCCACGTCCACCGGTCCCACCCGGGAGGCGATGGCGCGCACCACGTCGAGGGAGGCGTTGTCGCCGCTCACGTACACGGTCGGCAGCCCATCGCCGCTCAGCACGAATCCGGTGACCTCGCCCACCAGGTGCTCGCTGCCGTCGGGCCTGTGCTGGGCGGGCACGCCGGTGACCCGGAGCACGCCGCCGCCGGGCCGGGGCAGTTCGACGTGGCTCCAGTTCGGCAGGGCGCGCACGGGCGGCCCGACGCGCTCGGCGGCCGAGCCGGTGGACAGCACGAGGGGCGCGGCGGCGAGGTAGGCGCGGCCCGCGCGGTCGAGGTTGTCGGGGTGCTGGTCGTGCGAGAGGAGCACCGCGTCGACCGGCCCCGCCTCGTCGGGGCCGAACGCCGGGCCGCCGGTCTTGGTCAGCGCCCGCTGCCCGATCGGGTAGTCACCGGGCGGGTCGAAGGTCGGGTCCGTCAGCAGGCGCACGCCGCCGATCTCCAGTACCGCCGTGGGGCCGCCCACGTAACGAATCTCCATGGTCGGCTACGACACGGCGCGGCCCCCGGGTATTCCCCGGCGTCACTTCAGGCGCAGGCGGCGCATGGTCTTGAGCGTGGTGGCGAGGACGCCCGCCCACTTCTCGTACGGCATGCCACCCGGCGGCTCGAACCCGAGCCACGGCGCCTGCGCGGCCACGGTCTGCGCCTCGGTGTAGCGCAGCAGCCCCTCGGCGCCGTGCCTGCGGCCGAGGCCGGACGCCTTCATGCCGCCCATCGGCGCGTCGTAGGAGGCGTACGCGGCGCCGTACCCCTCGTTGATGTTGACCGTGCCGGCCCGGACACGGGCGGCAAGGGCGCGGCCGCGCGCCGGGTCGGAGGTCCAGATGGAGGCGTTGAGCCCGTAGACGGTGTCGTTGGCGAGCGCCACGGCCTCGTCGTCGGAGGCGAACGGGTGCAGGGCGACGACCGGGCCGAACGTCTCGTCGCGGCACAGGTCCATGTCCTCGGTGACGCCCGTGAGGATGGTCGGCTCGTAGAACAGCGGCCCGACGTCGGGCCTGGCCCTGCCGCCGGCCAGCAGGGTGGCGCCCTTGGCCAGCGCGTCCTGCACATGTGCGGTGACGGTGTCGAGCTGCCGCCGCGAGGTGAGCGAGCCCATGTCGGCCGACCAGTCGTGCCCGGCGGCCAGCCGCATGGCGCGCGCCTGGGCGGCGAAGCGCTCGGCGAAGGCGTCGAAGACGCTTGTGTGGACGTACAGCCGCTCGATCGACAGGCAGAGCTGGCCCGCGTTGGTGAAGCAGGCGCGCACGGCGCCCTGCACGGCGCGGTCGAGGTCGGCGTCGTCGAGGACCAGCATCGGGTTCTTGCCGCCGAGCTCCAGCGAGCAGCCGATGAGCCGTTTGGCGGCCTCCTCGGCGATCTTCCGGCCGCCGCGGGTGGAGCCGGTGAAGGCCACGTAGTCGGCGCCGTCGAGCAGCGCCTCGCCGACCTCGGCCGGCTCGCCGAGCACGACCTGCCAGATCTCGCGGGGCATGCCCAGCTCGGCCAGCAGGTCGATGGTCCACAGCGTGGACAGCGCCGTCTGCGTGTCGGGCTTGTGGACGATCGCGTTGCCCGCGAGGAGGGCGGGCACGGCGTCGGTGACGCCGAGCGAGAGCGGGTAGTTCCACGGCGAGACGAGCGCGACCACCCCCTTCGGGGCGCGCAGCTCGCTCACCCGCGTGGCCACGGGGAAGACCCCCTGCCGGCGGCGCGGGGCGAGCAGGCGCGGCGCGCGGCGGGCGTAGTAGAGCGCGCAGCCCGCGACGTCCAGCACCTCCTCCAGGGCGTGCCGGCGGGCCTTGCCCGTCTCGTCCTGCAGGATGTCGAGGATCTCGGAGCGGCGGTCGAGCAGCGCGTCGTGCAGCCGCAGGAACGGGCGCACACGCTCGGCGACCGGCCGCGCCGCCCACTCGGCCTGGGCCGCGCGGGCCCGGGCGTGGGCGCGGCTGACGTCGTCGGCACTGGAGAGGGGCATCCGGGCCAGCGGCTCGCCGGTGAACGGCGTGCTGATCTCCCGGGTCTCCCCGCTGGAGGTCACGTGGGCCGTCGTCACGCGCTCAGGCGTCGTCACGTGCATGGTCAGAGGATATTCCCGAGTTGCTACCGACCGGTAGTTTTTGCGGTTGAACGGCTAAGGGCCACAATCCCCTCATGCCTTCCATCGCTCCGCTCAGACCCGGCGACCCGCAACGGCTCGCGGGCCTGGAGCTCACCGGCAGGCTCGGCGAGGGCGGCCAGGGCGTCGTCTACCTGGCCAAGGACCCCGCGGGCACGCAGCTTGCCGTCAAGTGGCTGCGCCACGACCTCGCGGCCGACCGGGTGAGCGTCGAGCGGTTCCTGCGCGAGGCACAGGTGGCCCAGCGCATCGCGCCCTTCTGCACCGCGGCCGTGCTCAGCTCGGGCGTCGAGCAGGACCGGCCGTACATCGTCAGCGAGTTCATCGAAGGGCCGTCGCTCCAGCGGATCGTGCAGGAGGAGGGGCCGCGCGCCGGGGCGTCCCTGCACCGGCTGGCGATCGGCACGGCCACCGCGCTGGCGGCCATCCACCAGGCGGGCATCGTCCACCGCGACGTCAAGCCGGCCAACGTCATCCTCGGCGCCGACGGGCCGCGGGTCATCGACTTCGGCATCGCCCGCGCGCTCAACGCCACCTCGACGATCAGCGGCATGCCGGTGGGCACGCCGTCGTACATGCCGCCCGAGCAGATCCTCGGCCACCCGGCCGGGCCGGCCGCGGACATGTTCTCGTGGGCGAGCACCATGGTGTACGCGGCGTCGGGCCGGGCGCCGTTCGGCAGCGACACGATGCCGGCCGTGATCAACCGGGTGCTCAACAACCCGCCCGACATCGGGGTCCTCGACGGGCCGCTGCGCGAGCTGGTGGCGGCCTGCCTCGACAAGGACCCGGCGCGGCGGCCGACGGCCGAGCAGGTGCTCATGCGGCTCATCCAGCAGCCGGGCCAGCCGGTGCCGCCGCTCGGCCAGGCGGCGTCGCACCCGCCGCACGGGCAGCCGGGTCAGCCCTCGGCGCCCGGTCGGGCGGGGCCGGGCGGCCAGTTCCAGCAGGCGCCGCCGCCGTGGGGTCCCTTCCCGCAGGGTCCGCCGTCGGGCCCGGTGCCGGGCCCCGGTTTCTCCGCCCCTCCGCCCCCTCCGCCGCCGATGGTCCCCGGCTCACCGCCGCGCCGCAAGAGCCGGGCCCCGGTGATCGTCGGCGTGACCGCGGTCGTCACGCTGCTCCTGCTGGCGGGCGTCGCGGTGATCGTGTCCCAGCGCAAGGCGACGACCACCGCGTCATCCGCCACGCCGACCCCTTCGGCCACGAGATCGTCCAGGCGCTCGACCGCCACGCCGACCGACCGCGTCACGCAGGCCCCCGTCAAGAAGCGGCTCTCGGGCGGCTCCATCTACCTGTACGAGCTGCCGGCCGACCCGGTCACGCTCACCTCGTACGAGGTCTACGACAAGAAGTCCGACGACTGGATCGACTACGCCCGCAAGACGCTGAAGGGCGGCGGCTTCCAGAAGTACGGCGGGAACTGGGAGACGCTGGTCTCCCCCGACGGCCGCTACCTCGCCTCGCGGGGCCGCAAGTACACCGGCGACGGCTACGACTCGGTGATCATCACCGACCGCTCCTCAGGTGCGACGTCCACCGTCAAGACCGTGCGCAAGCCGCAGATCAGCAGCATCCGGGCGTGGTCCCGCGACGGCTCCAAGCTGCTGCTCAACATCGAGAGGGAGACCAAGGACGCCGGCGGCAAGGAGGACTGGCTGTACCCGGGGTTCGTCCTGGTGGACGTGTCCGAGGCGAAGGCCGGCGTGGTGCGGCTGCCGAGCGGCGCCGCCCAGCCCGACACCGGGTTCGGCTGGGACGCCGAGCAGCGGGGCGTGGTCAACCTGTACGGCTCCGGCAAGGGGCTGCGCTTCTACGACACCGCCGGCAAGACCGTGCGCGACGTGCCGGGCGTCGGCTCGCTCGCGTCCGGCACGCAGGACATCTTCTCGCCGTCGGGCAAGGCGTTCGTGACGAACTGCCCGGGCGGCGGCGACGGCGACCACTGCGTGTGGGACTCCGCCACCGGCGAGCGCGTGCGGACGTTCTCCTCCGACTGCGACAAGGTGCTCGGCTGGTTCGACGAGACCCACCTCTACTGCTGGGAGCAGGACAACGCCTCCACCGACCAGATCCAGGTCGTCGGGTTCGACGGCCGGTTGGTGCGCAAGCTGCTGGAAGTCCCGGACAATCTCGACTTCAGCCCGGTCTTCACCGTCAACCCCGGCAAGGGCGGCTGAACCGTCGCGTTCGCCCATCCGTGATGGTGGTCATGAAGACCCTGACCCGTACGGCGACGGCCGCCCTCGCACTCGTCACGGCCGCCGCCGCCTGCACCTCCCCGGCCGGGGAGGCGGGGCCCGGCACCACCTCCCCCGCCCCGCGCCCCCTCGGGGCCGTGCGGCTGGTGGCGTACACCGGATGCGACGACATGCTGGCCGGCCTGCGCGAGCACGCCGCGCGCACCGTCGGGCCGTGGGGCTTCGGCGGCCCCATGCTGATGGCGCGGCAGGACACCGCGAGGGCCGCCGTGCCGGAGGCCAAGTCGACGGGCGCCCAGGAGCACTCCACCACGAACACCCACGAGGCGGGCGTGGACGAGCCCGACCTGGTCAAGACCGACGGCGCCCGCGTCGTCACGGTCACCGGCGGCACGCTGCGGATCATCGACGCCGCCACGCGCGAGGTCACGGCCAAGCTCAAGCTGACCGGGAACGACGAGCCCGGCTACCTGCCCGCCGACCTGCTCATGTCCGGCGACCGGGCGCTGGTGCTGCTGCGCGGCGGCGACATCATGTACAAGTCGATCGCCCCCATGACGGCCGACACCCGGTACGTCCTCGTCGACCTGAGCGGCAAGCCGAAGGTGCTGTCCACGATCAGGCCGCGCGGCCGGTACGTGGACGCCCGGATGGTCGGCTCGGTCATCAGGATCGTCACCCGCTCCGAGCCGGAGATCACGCTGCCCCAGGCCAAGGACGACGCCACGGACGTCGAACGGCGCAGGCTCAACCAGGAGGCGGTCCGGAAGGCGCCCATCGGCGCGTGGCAGCCCAAGACCGAGATCACCGACGCGTCCGGCGCCAAGCGCGAGGTGTCCGTGCCGTGCGAGCGGGTCAGCCACCCCGCCGACTACACCGGCGCCTCGCTGCTGACCGTGCACACCATCGACCTCGCGCGGGGCGTCACCGACGCGGGCACCGACCCGATCACCCTGGCCGCGGACGGCGACATCGTGTACGGCACGGGCCAGAGCCTGTACGTGGCCAGCAACCCGCGCTGGTGGCCCGTGGACCCGGCGGTCATGGAGGACGCGGCGCCGGTGCCGGACGCGCCGAGCGGCACGGCCCAGGCCCCGGCCGACGACCCCACCCCCAGCGAGCCCCCCGCCACCCCGACCCCCAGCGTCACCCCGACGTCCAGCGTTTCCCCGACCGGAACCCCCGCGGAGTCCCCGAAGGCCGTCCGCACCCCGACGATCCCGCCGGAGGAGACCGAGGTCCACCGCTTCGACATCGGGAGCCCCGGCGCGCCGGTCTACGCGGCCTCGGGCAAGGTGCCGGGCCGGCTGCTGAACCAGTACAGCATGTCCGAGTACGACGGCCACCTGCGCGTCGCCACCACCGTCACCTCGGCCGACGGCGAGCGGAGCGAGAGCGGCGTCCACGTGCTCAGGACGTCCGACATGGGCGAGGCCGGCCAGGTCGGCGGCCTCGGCAAGGGCGAACGCATCTACTCGGTCCGCTTCGTCGGGCCGGTGGGCTACTGCGTGACGTTCAAGCAGGTGGACCCGCTGTACACGCTCGACCTGCGCGACCCGGCCGCGCCGAAGGCCACCGGTGAGCTGAAGATCACCGGCTACTCCGCGTACCTTCACCCGGCCGGCGACGGCCGGCTCATCGGCATCGGCCAGGAGGCCAGCGAGAAGGGCCGCACGATGGGCACGCAGGTTTCGCTGTTCGACGTGAGCGACCCGGCCGCCCCGCGCCGCCTGTCGCAGCTCTTCCAGAAGGACTCCGGCTCGGAGGCCGAGTGGGATCCGCACGCGTTCCTGTACTGGCCCAAGACCGGCACGGCGGTCATCCCGCTCAACACGTACGGGCAGGGGACCGAGCGGAACGGCGCAGTGGTCCTGAAGATCACCGACTCCGCGATCACTCGGGCAGGCATGATCGAGCACCCGCGCAAGCGCCAGTCGGACATGGTCTACCAGCCGGGGATCCAGCGCTCGATGGTCATCGGCGACGCCGTCTGGACGCTCTCGGACACGGGCGTCCAGGTCAACGACGCCGCCTCGCTGGCCCAGCGGTCGTGGATCCCGTTCAACTGACCGGGAGGGCGGGGCACCGCGCCCCGCCCTTCGAACCTCAGCCGGCGCGCAGCAGGCCGATGAGCTCGTGGGCGACCTCCATGAACCGCGCCTGCGAGGACTCCGCGGGCTGCACGTCCACGAACGCCTCGTGGACGCCCAGCTCGGTCAGGCCCAGCAGGTAGCCGGCGAGCTGGCGGACGGTCCCGGCGCGCGGCACCCGGTCGGCGGGCGCCGGCGCGTCGGTGATCACCGGGTTGACGCGCACCACCATGCGCAGGGCCGACGGGTCCCGGCCCGCCCGCTCGGCGGCCCGCAGCGCCACCTCCCACAGTGAGGTCAGGTACGCCGGCGGCATCGCCGCGCCCAGCCAGCCGTCGGCGCGCCGGCCGACCCGCTCCAGCGCCGCCGGGGTGAACCCGGCCAGCAGGATCGGCGGGCGCGGGTGCTGGAAGGGCTTGAGATCGACGTGGGACGGCGGCACCGTCCACAGCGGGCCCTCGTGCTCCACCACCTTGTCGGCCCAGAGGGCCTCCATCAGGTCGAGCGTCTCCTCCAGCCGCCGCCCCCTGCCCCGCCACGGCACTCCGGTCGCGGTGTACTCGTCGCGCAGCCAGCCGAGCCCGATGCCGACGTCCAGCCGACCGTGGCTGAGCAGGTCGAGGGAGGCCAGGGCGCGGGCGAGCACGACCGGCGGCTGCCACAGGGCGTTGAGCGCGCTGGTGCCCAGCCGCACGTCGCGGGTGCTCACCGCCGCCAGGGTCAGCGCCGCGAGCGGGTCGAAGAACCGGGTGAACGCCGGAGGGATCTCGCCGTCCCCGCCCGGGTAGCGGTCGCTGGGCTCCAGCGGCACCAGCACCCGGTCACCGGCCCACAAGCTGTGGTAGCCCATGGCCTCCAGGTCCGCGCTCGCCCGGCGGATGAAGTCCGGATCGGCGAAGACGCCGTACTGGGGGACCGCGAACCCGATCTGCATGAGGAAGATCTTGGTGGTTGGGGTGCCGGAAGGCCAGGCTTCAGGGCCGGGTGTCGGGGGGTCCCAGGGCGGCGCGGACGGCCTCGGGGGTGCGGGCCACGGTGGCCGTGCCGTCGTCGGCGGTGATGATCGGGCGCTGGATCAGCGCGGGATGCGCGGCCAGGGCCTCGATCCAGCGCGGCCGCGACTCCGCGTCGCGGGGCCAGCCGGCCAGACCGAGCTCGTCCGCGACGGGCTCGCCGTGGCGGGTGATGTCCCACGGCTCCAGGCCGAGCCGGGCGAGCACCGCGGTGAGCTCCTCGGCCGTCGGCGGCTCGTCGAGGTAGTGCCGGACGGTGTAGTCGGCGTTCGCGGCGTCCAGCAGGCTCAGCGCGGAGTGGCACTTGGAGCACTGCGGGTTGATCCAGATTTCCATGCGGCTCACTCCGATTCGGTCGCCTGTGGTCGCGGCCGCTCCGAGGATATCCGGCGCGCACCCGCGACACGGGCGGGCGCCCGCCGGGTGGGGTCCGGCGGGCGCCCCGGTCCTCGCGAGAGGAGGGTCAGCACACGATGAAGATGCTCCGCCAGCCCACAGGGGTGCGCTGCTCGGCGTTGCGGTTGGAGGGAAGCTCGAAGTGCATCACGCCCTGCGTGTTGGGCTGGTTGTACATGCGGCCGCTCTGGCCGTCGCCGTACCACTTGTAGGACCCGTGATAGTGGATGTTGGACGGCCCGCAGGCGTCGATGAACTGCTGGCGGCCGGTGAAGCCGGGGCCTTCGTAGGCGATGTACTGCGAGGCGTAGGCGGCGCTGCCCATGACCGCGACCATGGCGGCCGCGAGCACGGGGACGAGGGCGATTCTCTTCACGATGATCCTCCCGATACGTCTCTGCGTTCACTCAGAGTATTCATACGGTAACCGTACGCACAGGAGAGATGCAAGGGACACCACGGCGACGCCAGGAAGGTAATGCCCTGGTCAGAGCGCCACGCCGCCACCCACGACACACCGGGCCCTCTTGACAGGACGGGCGGCGATGTGGCCGGGTGTGTCGGCGTGACCGCCTCCCCCGGACGCTCCTGCGCCACGTCGTCGGCCCGCCGGGCGTGCAGCGCGTCGGTCATCTCGCCTCCCGTCACCCTGAACAGTCGGGCCGGGGGCCGGACGGGTTCACGCCGCCGGAGAAGCTGGGGTATCGCTGACAGTAGTTGTCAGTGTCCCGGCCCTAGTGTCCTCCGCATGGACAACAGCACGGGCTTCGGCTTCCTCACCGGCACCTATGACGTCGTGAACCGCTGGCGGAAGGACTTCCTCGACCCCACCGAGGGCGACGACCGCTGGGAGGAGTTCCCGGGGGTCACCCGCGCCTCCGCGCACTTCGACGGCCGGGCCAGCTTCGACGAGATCGACTTTCCGACCAAGCAGTTCGCCGGACTGACCCTGCGGCTGTACGACCCCGCGACCGACGCGTGGTCGCTGTACTGGGCGAGCAAGCGCACCGGCACCCTCTTCCCGCCCGTGACCGGCCGCTTCAGCGACGACGGCATCGGCGTCTTCCACGGGGACGACGAGCATGACGGCCGGAAGGTGAAGGTCCGCTTCGTCTGGTCGGAGATCACGCCGGACACCGCCCACTGGGAGCAGGCGTTCTCCGTGGACGACGGACGGACGTGGATCACCAACTGGCACATGCACATGACACGTCGGACAGCCTGAGAAGAGAGCAGGATCAGGGGCGTTCCGGGGTCACGACCGGGACGATCTCGGGCGCGCCCAGCCTGATGGCGTCGGCTTCCTGGTCGGTGTCCTGCTCCTGGGAGAGGCGTTCGGCCTCCACCCGCTTGGTGTAGTACTCGACCTCCGCCTTGACCTGCTCCGTGTCCCAGCCGAGCGGCCCGGCCATCAGCTCGGCGGCCTCCTGGGCGACGGCCTGGCCCCGGTGGAACGTCTCGATGGAGATGCGGGTGCGGCGGGTCAGCACGTCGTTCAGGTGCCGGGCGCCCTCATGGGTGGCGGCGTAGACGATCTCGGCGCGCAGGTAGTCGTCGGCGCCGTTGAGCGGCCTGGCCAGCGTCCGGTCGTCCCGGATGAGCTCCAGCACCTCGTCGATCAGCGAGCCGTACCGCTGGAGGAGGTGCTCGATGCGGGCCACGTGCAGGCCGGAGTCGTGGGCGATGCGGTGCCGGGAGTTCCACAGGGCCTGGTAGCCCTCGGCGCCGGCGAGCGGGATCCGGTCGGTGCACGACGCCGGGACGCGCTGGTCGAGCCCGTGCGCCACGGCGTCCACGGCGTCCTTGGCCATGACCCGGTACGTCGTGTACTTCCCCCCGGCGATCATCACGAGCCCCGGCACCGGGTGGGCGACGACGTGCTCGCGCGACAGCTTCGAGGTCTCGTCGGACTCGCCAGACAGCAGGGGGCGCAGCCCCGCGTAGACGCCCTCGACGTCGTCGCGGGTCAGCGGCACCGACAGGACCTCGTTGACGTGGTCGAGCAGGTAGTCGATGTCGGCGCGGGAGGCGGCGGGGTGGCTCTTGTCGAGGGTCCACTCGGTGTCGGTGGTGCCGACGATCCAGTGCCGGCCCCACGGGATGACGAACAGCACCGACTTCTCGGTGCGCAGGATGATTCCGGTGTAGGAGTGGATGCGGTCGCGCGGCACCACCAGGTGGATGCCCTTGGAGGCGCGCACGTGGATCTGTCCCCGCCCGCCGACCAGTTCCTGGATGTCGTCGGTCCACACGCCGGTGGCGTTGACGACCTGCTGGGCGCGGATCTCGAACTCGTCGCCGCTCTCCAGGTCGCACACCCGCACCCCGGTGACCCGCTCGCCCTCGCGCAGGAACCCGACGACCTGGGCGCGCGGCGCGACGTGCGCGCCGTAGGAGGCGGCCGTGCGCAGCAGCGTCATCACGTAGCGGGCGTCGTCGACCTGCGCGTCCCAGTACTGCACGGCCCCGGTGAACGCGGACTTCCGCAGCGCGGGCGCCAGCCGCAGCGCCCTGGAGCGGGACAGGTGCCGGTGTCCCGGAACGCCCCGGGTGTGCCCCGAGGCGAACCCGAGCGTGTCGTAGAGCGCGACCCCGGCCCCCACGTACGGCCGCTCCCACCCGAAGTGCGTCAGCGGGAAGAGGAACGGCACGGGCCGCACCAGGTGCGGCGCGATCCGCTGGAGCAGCAGGGAGCGCTCCTGCAGCGCCTCGCGGACGAGCTCGAAGTTGAGCTGCTCCAGGTAGCGCAGCCCGCCGTGGATCAGCTTGGAGGAGCGGGAGGAGGTGCCGGAGGCGAAGTCGCGCGCCTCCACCACCCCGACGTCGAGGCCCCGGGTGGCGGCGTCGAGGGCGACGCCCGCACCGACCACGCCGCCTCCCACCACGACGACGTCCAGTTCCTCGGCGCTCATCCGGGCGAGCGCCGCCGTCCGCTCGGCGGGCCCGAGCCGGGCCTCGCCCCTTCCCGACGTCATAACACTCCCTGGGTACGGGCTTCGTCCGCTTGCGCTCCCATACCTACCCGCCCGCCGAACGGCATGTAACGCCGGGGGTGTTGCCCTGGCCACACCGGAGCGGTCAGGCGCGGACCACCTTGACGCCCGCCTCGGTGAGCCGGGCGGCCTCGTCGTCGGAGAGCCGGTCGTCGGTGACGAGCGTGTCGATCTCGCCGATGGGGCAGATCCGGGAGAACGCCCGGCCGCCCACCTTGGAGGAGTCGGCCACGGCCACCACGTGCTGGGCGCGGCTGATGAGCAGGTGGTTGACGCTCGCCTCGCCCTCGTGGTGGGCCGAGGCCCCGAGGTCCACGTCGATGGCGTCGACGCCGAGGAAGGCCACGTCGAGCGTCACCTGCTCCAGCACGCCGGAGGCGAGCGGGCCGATCAGCTCGTACGACTGCTGGCGCGCCACGCCGCCGGTGACCACGATCTTGACGTGGCGGCGGACGGTCAGCTCCGAGGCGATGTTGAGGGCGTTGGTGACGACCGTGAACCCCGACTCCAGCGCGGGACTGGTGGCGAGCGCGCGGGCCAGCTCGGAGGTGGTGGTGCCGCCGTTCATGCCGACCACCGCCCCGGGGGAGACCAGCCCGGCGGCGGCCGCGGCGATGCGGTGCTTCTCGTCGGCGTGCCGGGCCGTCTTGTAGCGCAGCGGCAGGTCGTAGCTGACGCTCTGCGCGACGGCGCCGCCGCGCGTGCGCATGAGCATCTGCTGCTGGGCGAGCTGGTCGAAGTCGCGGCGGATGGTCGCCGCGGAGACGTCGAGTGCCTGCGCGGCCTCCTCGACGGACAGGCGGCCCTCCTGAGCGAGCAGCTCAAGAATGGCGTTCCACCGGTCGTATCGGGACACGCTCGCCTCCTCGGGGCTCCGTCAGCTGCCAGCCTCGCACACCGGGGATCGGGCCAGCCACACCTGCACAGTTCTGCTCTGTTCTGCTATAAAAAGGACAGGAACAAGCAAACTCCGTACCGGGAGGTAAGTGGTGACCACCCACACCGAAGCCGAGATCGCCTCCCAGCCGGAGTGCTGGCGCCGCGCCGTCGCCGACGTGCCGGCGGGCGCGCTGCCCGTCCCCGGCGAGCGCGTCGCCGTCGTCGGGTGCGGCACCTCCTGGTTCATCGCCATGGCGTACGCGACCCTGCGCGAGCGAGCCGGACAGGGCGAGACCGACGCGTTCGCCGCCTCCGAGGCGCCCGCCGGCCGGCGCTACGACCGGATCCTCGCGCTGAGCCGTTCCGGCACCACGACCGAGGTGCTGGAGTTCCTGTCCCGGACCGGCTCGCCCACCACGGCCATCACCGCCGACCCCGACACTCCGATCATGACCGCGGCCGGCCAGGTGATCGTGCTCGACTACGCCGACGAGCGCTCCGTCGTGCAGACCCGCTTCGCCACCACCCAGCTCGCGATGCTGCGCGCCAGCCTCGGCGAGGACCTCGGCCCGGCCATCGCCGACGCCGAGCACGTGCTGGCCGCGCCGCTCGACCCGGCCCTGGTGGAGGCCGAGCAGTTCAGCTTCCTCGGCGCCGGCTGGTCGGTGGGCCTCGCGCAGGAGGCCGCGCTGAAGATGCGCGAGGCGTCGCGCTCCTGGACCGAGGCGTACCCGGCGATGGAGTACCGGCACGGCCCGATTAGCATCGCCGGGCCCGGCCGCGTCACCTGGATGCTCGGCAAGGCCCCCGAGGGCCTGCGCGAGCAGGTGGAGGCCACCGGCGGAACCTTCTACGAGAGCGGGCTCGACCCGATGGCCGAGCTGGTCCGCGCCCAGCGCGTCGCGGTCGCCCGCGCCGCCGCCCGCGGTCTCGACCCCGACGAGCCGTTGCACCTCACGCGATCTGTGATTCTTTCCTCATGAGCCTCACTCTCGCCGACGCCCGCGTCGTCACCCCCGAAGGCGTCCACGACGGCTGGCTGACCGTCGAGGACGGCCGCATCACGCACGTCGGCCGCGGCCGCGCGCCACGTGCCGGCCACAGCCTGGGCGGCCGGTACGTCGTGCCCGGCTTCGTCGACATCCACAACCACGGCGGCGCGGGCGGCTCCTTCCCCACCGGCGACCAGGACGGCGCGCGGGCCGCCGTGGAGCTGCACCGGCGTCACGGCACCACCACCATGGTCGCCAGCCTGGTCACGGCCACCGTGCCCGACCTGGAGGCCGCCGCGTCGTCGCTGGCCGACCTGTGCGACGACGGCCTGCTCGCCGGCCTGCACTTCGAGGGCCCGTACATCTCCGCGGCCCGCTGCGGCGCGCACGACCCCGCGCTGCTGCGCGAGCCGTCGCCGCGCGAGTTCGAGCGGCTGGTGAAGGCCGGCCGCGGCCACGTCCGCATGCTGACGATCGCCGCCGAGCTGCCGGGCGCCCTCGACACCATCCGCGCGGCCCGCGAGCACGGCGTGCTCGCGGCGCTCGGCCACAGCGACGCCACCTACGAGCAGACCCTCGACGGCATCGAGGCGGGGGCGAGCGTGGCCACCCACCTCTACAACGCGATGCCGCCGCTCGGCCACCGCTCCCCCGGCCCGGTCGCCGCGCTCCTGCAGGACGAGCGGGTCACGGTCGAGCTGGTCAACGACGGCGTCCACGTGCACCCGGCGATGGTCCGGCTGGCCTGCTCGGCGGCGGGCCCGGACCGCACGGTGCTGATCACCGACGCGATGGCGGCGGCCGGACACGGTGACGGCGACTACGTGCTCGGCGCGCTGCGGGTCACCGTGTCCGGCGGCGTCGCCCGGCTGGCCGAGGGCGGCTCGATCGCGGGCAGCACGCTCACCATGGACGTCGCCTTCCGGCGGGCCGTCCAGGAGGTGGGCCTGACGCTGCCCGAGGCGGCCGTGACGGCCTCGCTCACCCCGGCCCGCGTGCTCGGGCTGGACGACACGATCGGCTCGATCGCCGCCGGCAAGGCCGCCGACCTGGTCGTGCTCACCGACGAGCTGGAGGTGGCCGGCGTGATGCGGCGCGGCGCCTGGCACACGGAGCCCTGATGATCCTCACCGTGACGCTCAACGCCGCCCTCGACGTCACCTACCAGGTGCCCGAGATCGACTGGACCGGGGTCAACCGGGTCCGGTCCGTGCACCGCCGGGCCGGCGGCAAGGGCGTCAACGTGGCCCGCGTGCTGCGCGGGCTCGGCCGGGAGGTGCTGGTCACCGGCCTGGCGGGCGGCCCCGTCGGACGCGCCATCGAGGCCGACCTGGAGGCCGCCGGGCTGCCCCGGGCGCTGGTCCCGATCGCCGCCGAGTCCCGTACGACGCTGGCCGTCGCGGGCGGGGGCGGCGGGGCGGCGCTGTTCAACGAGCCCGGCCCGGAGGTGTCGGAGGCGGAGCTGCGGGAGTTCGGCCGCGTGTACGCGTCGCTGCTGGAGCGGGCGGACGCCGTGGTCATCTCGGGCAGCCTGCCCCGGGGCGTCCCGGCCGGCACGTACGCGGAGCTCGCCGCCCTGGCCGCCGAGCACAAGGTGCCGGCGATCGTCGACGCCGACGGCGCGGCGCTCCGGCACGCGCCCGGCGGCCGTCCCGCCATCGTCAAGCCCAACGCCGAGGAGCTGGCCCGCGCCGTGCCGCCGCACGGCCACCCGGTCGAGGGGGCCGCGCACCTGCGGGCCCTCGGGGCCGAGTCCGTGGTCGTCTCGCTCGGCGAGGAGGGCCTGTACGCGGTCACGCCCGACGGGACGTTCCGGGCCCGCATGCCGTACCGGGTGGAGGGCAATCCGACGGGCGCCGGGGACTCGCTGGTGGCCGGGCTCGCGCTCGGCCTGGTCGAGGGCACCGCGTGGCCCGAGCGGCTGCGCACGGCCGCGGCGCTCGGCGCGGCGGCCGTGGCCGCCCCGGTGGCCGGCGACTTCGACCCCGACGTCTACGCCCGGACGCACCCGCTCATCGAGATCACCTGAGCCAGGAGGAGCCCGCCATGCCTCTCGCCGCGACCGGCGACATCGTCCGCACGTCCCCCGCCGGGGTGGGCGCCTTCAACGTCATCCAGCTCGAACACGCCACGGCGATCGTCGCGGGCGCCGAGGCCCTCGGCGTGCCCGTGGTGCTCCAGATCAGCGAGAACTGCGTCCGCTACCACGGCGCGCTGGAGCCCGTCGCGCTCGCCTCGCTCGCGATCGCGCGCCGCGCCTCCGTGCCGGTGGCCGTCCACCTCGACCACGCCACCGACCGGGCGCTGGTCGAGGAGGCGGTGCAGCTGGGCATCGGGTCGGTGATGTTCGACGCCTCGGCGCTGCCCGACGAGGAGAACGTGGCCGTCACCGCGTCCGTCGCCTCCTGGTGCCACGAGCGCGGCGCGTGGGTGGAGGCCGAGCTGGGCGAGGTCGGCGGCAAGGACGGCGTCCACGCGCCGGGCGCCCGGACCAAGCCGCACGAGGCCGTGGACTACGTGGCCCGCACCGGCGTGGACGCGCTGGCCGTGGCCGTGGGCAGCTCCCACGCCATGACCACCAAGGAGGCCGTGCTCGACCTGGACCTCATCGCCGAGCTGCGCGCCGCCGTGCCGGTGCCGCTGGTGCTGCACGGCTCCTCGGGCGTGCCCGACGACACGCTGCGCGCCGCCGTACGGCAGGGCATGAAGAAGATCAACATCTCGACGCACCTGAACAAGGCGTTCACCGGCGCCATCCGCGACCACCTGGCGCACGACGCGAAGGTCGTGGACCCCCGCAAGTACGTGCGGGCCGGCCGCGACGCGGTCACCCGCGAGGTCATCCACCTGCTCGGCGTGCTGGGAGGCTGAGCGACCCGCGACTCTCACGCGTTCAGCGTGCGCAGCACGCGCTCGGCCTGCCGCCGGAACGTCCCCGGCGGATTGCGCGGCCCCTCGGGGGACAGCAGGAACAGCCACATCAGCGCGTGCAGCCGCCGGCACCCGGCCAGGCGCCGCCCCTCGGCCGGGGACAGCTCGACGTGGGCCAGGACGTCCACCTCGCCGTCCACCCACATCGCCACGTGCTGCGAGATCTCCGACAGCTCGAACGCCCGGTCGCTGCGTCCGGACTCCTCGAAGTCGACGATCCGTACCCGGACGCCGTCCCACAGGAAGTTCGCCAGGTTGCCGTCACCCGCCCCGAACACCGGCGTCACGCCCTCGTCGCCGGGACGCCATCCCTCCAGCCACCGCGCCCCCTCCCGTACCGCCCGGTCGGCGACGGGGTCGCGGAGTCGCCGGCGGGCGCACCACTCCTTCACCTGCGCGGCCAGCGGGGCGAGGTGCCAGGGACGCTCGGGCAGGCTCCGGAGCACGCCGGGCGGCACCGCGGAGTGCAGCTCGCCGACGGCGCGCGCCAGGTGCCCGGCGTACGCCCCGGCGTCCGGCAGCGAGCGCAGCGGCACCCCGGGGAGCCGGGACATCGTCACGGCCCCGCGGGACGCGGCCGGCTCGGGTGACCACGGCGAGTCCGGCGCGTCGAAGGCGATCGGCACGGGAGCCAGCCCCGGGGCGTGCTCGGCCAGCAGCGTCAGCGCCCGCCACTCCCTCCCGGCCGGCTCCGGGTCCTCGCCGGTGTACCGCTTGACGACCCGGTCGCCCCGCACCTCCACCTGGTGCGTCCACTGCAGATCGGCCACACCCGGATCCTCAGACACGACGGGCCAGGAGGTAGGCGCGCCGCGTCTCGGCCTCCGCCGGGTAGTGCGCGCGTTCCATCCGCATCTCCACCACGAACCCCGCCTCCTCCAGCACCTCCGCGACGTGCCCCGGATCGAGGAAGCGGAAGTCGATGTCCACCGCGTGGCCCCACCACTCGTCCAGGTGCCGCACCTCCGAGCCCGCGTGGAAGGAGACGAGGAGCAGACCCGACGGGCGCAGCGTGCGGCGGATCTCGGCGAAGGCGCGGCCCAGCTCCGCCGGGCCGAGGTGGATGACCGAGTAGAGCGCGACCGCCGCCCCGAACTCGCCGTCGGCGGCCGGCAGCGCCAGCAGGTCGCCCTCCCGGAAGTCCACGCCCGGGAACTCCCGCGTCCCCACGGCCACCATGGCCGGCGACAGGTCCACGCCCACCGCCTTGACCCCGCGCGCGGCGAGCCAGCCCGCGACGTGCCCCGGACCGCAGCCCAGGTCGGCGACCGGCGTGCCCGGCTCGGCCTGCTCGGTCAAGGCCGTGAGCAGCGCCCGGTCCAGCGGTTTGCCGTCGAGCTCGTCGCGCAGCCTCGCCGTGTACTCCTCGGCGACCGTGTCGTAGCTCCGGCGGACCGAGTCGCGCACCAGACGATCATCCATGGCACCCAGCATGCCATTCTCGCCCGGCCTGTACAGAACTCGCCGGCGTCGTCGCCATGGCAGGACCTCGGGGGTTCGCAGGTGTTCCGGCAGAAGGGGTACGACGGGCCGAGGGGGTGCTCGGAGGTGTCACCGAGCTCGGAGAGACCGGACGAGGGACACTGGGGTGACGGGGGTCCGGCGCCCGGTGACCGCCCGTCGAGGAGGGCGCGATGACCACGCAGGATCGGCTCGCCGGTGACGCCGCGCGGGCCATGGACGAGATCGCCGCCGCGCTCGCCGGCGTGCCCGAGGACGAGCTCGACGCGATCGCCGGCGAGCTGCTCGCGGCCCGCCGGATCGCCTGCTACGCGCCGGGCCGCGAGGGTCTGGCGCTGCGCGGCCTCGTGATGCGGCTGTTCCACGCGGGCCTCGACGCGCACTACGTCGGCGAGATGAGCTGCCCGGCCGTGGGAGAGGGCGATCTCGTCGTCCTGTCCTGCGGCCCGGGCCGGCTGTCCACGGTCGAGGCGCTGGCCGGGGTGGCCGTCCGGGCGGGCGCCCGCCTGCTGTACCTGACGGCCCAGCCGGGGAACCCGCCCGCGAGCCAGGCGGATCGCGTCGTCCACGTCCGGGCGCGGACCATGGCCGACGACCACGCCCCGGCGGCCGTGCTGCCCATGGGGAGCGCGTACGAGATCGCCCTGTTCGTCCTGGCCGACCTGGTCACGAACCGGGTCCGGGCGCACCGGGCGGAACCCGTGGAGGTGTCGCGGTCACGGCACACGAACCTCGAGTGACCTCTCACGCGGAGAACGAGGAGGTCGAGAGCGGTGACCCGGCGATAACCGAGTCACCCTTAAGTGCCGTCTTCCCAGCATGGGGCCGGTGACGAATGATGGGTTCAGTTACCTAAAGGAACCAAGTCACGGAAGGCCCTCATGTCCTCCTCCACCGAACGCATGGACGCCCGCTCCTGGGGCGTCCTGTTCGTCCTCGCCGGCGCCGTCTTCCTCGAAGGCATCGACGTGGCCATGCTCAACGTGGCGCTGCCCGCCATCCGGGCCGACCTCGGGCTGTCCACGGACGTGCTCAGCGGCGTGGTCACCGCGTACGTGCTGGGCTACGGCGGCTTCATGCTCCTGGGCGGGCGGGCCGCGGACCTGCTGGGCCGCCGCCGGATGTTCCTGACCTGGCTGGCGGTCTTCCTCGTGTTCTCGGGGCTGGGCGGCCTGGCCACCGAGGGATGGACGCTGCTGCTGGCCCGGTTCGCCACGGGCGTGGCCGCGGCGTTCATGACGCCCGCCGGGCTGGCCCTGGTCACCGGCAACTTCCCCGAGGGTCGGCCGCGCACCAAGGCCCTCGGCGTGTACGCGGGCATCGCCGCCGGAGGCTTCTCGCTCGGCCTCGTCGCGGGCGGGCTGCTGACCGCGCTCGGCTGGCGGTGGGTGTTCTTCGCCCCGGTGCTGCTGTCCGCGTTGATCCTGGCGGCGGCGATCCCCCTGGTCAAGGAGCCGGCCCCGGACGCCGAGCCCGCGCCGCGGGGCGGGTGCGACGTGGCCGGCTCGCTCGCCGTCACCGGCTCGATGCTGCTGCTCGTGTACGGGATCATCCGGCTGGAGCACCTGGACCAGGACGCCTGGGCCACCGTCGCCGTGTTCGCGGCCGGGCTGGCGCTGCTGGGCGCGTTCGTGGTGATCGAGCGGCGCTCGGCGCACCCCCTCGTCCGGCTCGGCGTCCTGCGGTCGGGGCCGCTCGTCCGCGCCAACCTCGGCGCGCTGCTGTTCCTCGCCTCGTTCGCCGGGTTCCAGTTCCTGGTCACCCTCTACCTCCAGGAGCTGCGCGGCTGGAGCACCATCCAGACCGGCCTGGCCATGCTGGTGGTCGGCATCGACACCGTCCTGGCCCCGACCCTGACGCCGCGCCTGGTGAACAGGTTCGGCCACGCGCGGGTGCTGTTCGGCGGGCTGGTGCTGGCGGCCGTCGCGTACGCGCTGTTCCTGCCGGTCGGCCCCGACTGGACCTACGCCGCCATGTTCCCGACCATGCTGCTGCTCGGGCTGGCGTTCGCCCTGGCGTACGGGCCGTTCACCATGGCCGCCACGGAAGGCGTGGCCGAGCACGAGCACGGCCTGGCCGGCGGGCTGCTCTACACCGCCATCCAGTTCGGCGCCGCGCTGGGGCTGGCGGCCGTCACCGCCGTGAACGTCGCCGCGCTGGGTGACGCGAGCGGCCCCGGGGCGCGGCTCGACGCGATCCGGGCAGCCCTCGCCGTGCCGGTGGCCGCCGCGCTCCTCGCCCTCGTCGTCACCGCGTTCGGCCTGCGCGCCGCCCGCCGGCCGCGCCCGTCCGAGACCGCCGAGCCCGCGCCCGCGCGGGTCTCGGCCTGAGGAGGCCGCGATGGCCCGCCGGGTGCCCACGTTCGCGGCGATCGAGCCGCAGTTCAGCGCCTACGTCGGCGACATCGTCTACGCCACGATGACCACGGTCGACGCCAAGGGGCGGCCCCGCGCCCGGGTGCTCATCCCCGTCTGGGAGGTGGTGGACGGCCGCCCGCTCGGCTGGCTCGCCACGTACCGCACGCCTGTCAAGGCAGCGCACCTGGCGGGCAACCCGCACACCACGTTCTCGTACTGGACTCCCCGCCAGAACGCGGTGAGCGTCGACGCCGTCGCCGAGTGGGTCGCCGCCCCCGGGACCCGCCGCCACGTCTGGGACCTGTACGCCAAGGGCAGCCCGCCGGGTGCCGGGTACGATCTGGGCGGCTTCTGGAAGGGGCCCGACGACCCGGAGTTCCACGTGCTGCGGCTGGTGCCGTGGCGGGTCCAGGTGATCCGGGGCGCCGACCTGCACAGCCTGATCTGGCGGGACGAGTCCGCCCCCTGACCGGCCCTCCCGGAAACGCCATCAGCCCTCTGACCGGCCCTCCCGGATACGCCATCAGCCCCCGGGCCCGGCGCGCGGCCGGGAACCGGGGGCTGACAGCAGGCGGGTCAGCGCTGGATCGGGGCGACGACCACCTCGACGCGCTGGAACTCCTTGATGTCGGAGTAGCCCGTCGAGGCCATCGTGCGCTTGAGCGCGCCCATGAGGTTCATCGACCCGTCGGCCACGCTCGACGGCCCGTGCAGGATCTGCTCCAGCGTGCCGACCGTGTCGAAACGCACGCGGCGACCGCGCGGCAGGTCGGGGTGGTGCGCCTCGGAGCCCCAGTGGTAGCCGTGGCCCGGCGCCTCGGCGGCGCGGGCCAGCGGCGAGCCCACCATGACGGCGTCGGCGCCGCAGGCGATGGCCTTGGCGATGTCGCCGGAGGTGCCCATGCCGCCGTCGGCGATCACGTGGACGTAGCGGCCGCCCGACTCGTCGAGGTAGTCGCGGCGGGCCGCGGCCACGTCGGAGATGGCGGTGGCCATCGGCACGGCCACGCCCAGCACGTTGCGCGTGGTGTGGGAGGCGCCGCCGCCGAAGCCGACGAGCACGCCCGCCGCACCCGTGCGCATGAGGTGCAGGGCGGCCGTGTAGGTGGCGCAGCCGCCCACGATGACCGGCACGTCCAGCTCGTAGATGAACTGCTTGAGGTTGAGCGGCTCGGCCCGGCCCGACACGTGCTCGGCGGAGACCGTGGTGCCGCGGATGACGAAGATGTCGACGCCCGCGTCGATCACGGCCTTGTGGTACTGGACGGTGCGCTGCGGCGACAGCCGCACGGCCGTCGTCACGCCGGAGGCGCGGATCTCCTCGATGCGCCGGCCGATCAGCTCTTCCTTGATCGGCGCCGCGTAGATCTCCTGCAGCCGCCTCGTCGCGGCCTCCGCGTCGAGCCGGGAGCACTCCTCCAGCAGCGGCAGCGGGTCCTCGTAGCGCGTCCAGAGCCCTTCGAGGTCGAGCGGGGCCAGGCCGCCGAGCCGGCCGATCTCGATCGCCGTGGCGGGCGAGACCACGCTGTCCATGGGGGCGACGACGACCGGCAGCTCGAACCGGTAGGCGTCGATCTGCCAGGCGATCGAGACCTCCTCCGGGTCACGCGTACGCCGCGAGGGGACGAGGCCGATCTCGTCGAGCGCGTAGGCTCGGCGCCCCGTCTTGCCCCGGCCGATCTCCACCTGCTGAGTCATGGATTACCTTCTGTGATAGTTCGGAGCTTCGACGGTCATCTGGATGTCGTGCGGGTGGCTCTCCTTGAGACCCGCCGAGGTGATCGGCATCAGCTGGCAGTCGGTGTGCATCTGCGGGATCGTGCGGCACCCGGCGTACCACATGCCCTGGCGCAGGCCGCCGACGAGCTGGTGGGCGACCGCGGCGACCGGGCCACGGTAGGGGACCTGCCCCTCGATGCCCTCGGGGATGTACTTGTCCTCGCCGCCGACGTCGGCCTGGGCGTAGCGGTCCTTGCTGAAGGAGGTGCCGCCGCGCTCGCGGTTGCGGACCGCGCCCAGCGAGCCCATGCCCCGGTACGACTTGAACTGCTTGCCGTTGATGAAGATCAGCTCGCCCGGCGACTCCTCGCAGCCGGCGAGCAGGGATCCGAGCATGACCGTGTCGGCGCCCGCGGCGATCGCCTTGACGATGTCGCCGGAGTACTGCAGGCCGCCGTCGCCGATGACCGGCACCCCTGCGGGCTGGCAGGCCAGCGACGCCTCGTGGATCGCGGTCACCTGCGGCGCGCCGACCCCGGCGACGACCCGCGTGGTGCAGATGGAGCCCGGCCCGACGCCCACCTTGACGGCGTCGGCGCCCGCGTCGACGAGCATCTGCGCGCCGGCCCGTGTGGCGACGTTGCCGGCGATGACGTCGACCCGGCTGTTGGCCTTGATCTTGGCGACCATGTCGGCCAGGCCCTTGGAGTGGCCGTGGGCCACGTCCACGACGACGACGTCGACGCCCGCCTCGATGAGGGCCTTGGCGCGCACATCGGCGTCGCCCCCGACGCCCACGGCCGCGCCGACCACGAGCCGGCCGTCGGCGTCCTTGGTGGCGAGGGGGTACTGCTCGCTCTTGGTGAAGTCCTTGACCGTGATGAGACCGCGCAGCCGGCCGTCGGGGTCGACGAGGGGCAGCTTCTCGATCTTGTTCTGCCGGAGGAGGGCGAACGCCTCGTCGCGTGAGACGCCGACCGGGGCGGTGACCAGCGGCATCGCGGTCATCACCTCGCGCACCCGGCGCGAGTGGTCGGTCTCGAAGCGCATGTCGCGGTTGGTCACGATGCCGACGAGGATGCCGTCGTGGTCGGTGACGGGCACGCCGGAGATCCGGTAGGTGGCGCACAGCCGCTCGACGTCGGCCAGCGTGTCGTCGGGCGTGCAGGTGACCGGGTTGGTGACCATGCCGGCCTCGGAGCGTTTGACCAGGTCGACCTGCTGGGCCTGCTCCTCGGCCGACAGGTTGCGGTGCAGGACGCCGATGCCGCCCTGCCGGGCCATGGCGACCGCCATGCGGGCCTCGGTGACCGTGTCCATGGCCGCGGAGATCAGCGGGATGGACAGCGTGATGTTGCGTGACAGTCGTGAGCCGGTGTCGGCCTCACCCGGCTGGAGGTCCGAATAGCCCGGCACGAGCAGCACGTCGTCGAAGGTCAGACCCATCTCGGTGAACTTGGACATGCTGCGGCCCCCTCCTGCCGTTGCGCGTGATGGGGACAAGTCTAGGGCCTGCGTCCAAACAGCAGAGATGCCGGGAGGACGATGACCCCCACGGTCCGTCGTACTCCCGGCATCGAAAAGGCCGGGGGACGGAACGGTCGGTGATTCCGTTCCATCCCCCGGCGACCGGCGGCCGGGCCGGCGCGCGTCGCGCCACCGAACCCCCCTCCGCGTCCTGATGGCCGGCAATGCCTGGCCCGGTGGTCCGCCGACTCTCGGTCAAGCGTGCGTTACGCAGCGGCACGCCGCAATGTGCAAACGTGCAATTGCACGAAGTTGCACCGATGCCGCGTCATCCCGCGCAAGGGGGCGGACATGGCGAGGATGCCGCGTTATTCTCGCGGCACCCCGGTCCCCCGTATGGAGCCATGCGACATGCGCAAGGAGTCACCCGACGTGCCCGATCCCCTCGCGGCGCTGGGCCTCGACCCGGCTCAGTCGGCCCTCTACACGGCGGTGCTCCGCCTGCACCGCGCCACGCTCGCGGAGCTGGCGGAGGCGATGGGCGGGCCGCGCGACAAGGTCAGCCGGCAGCTCGACGACCTGGTACGCCTGGGCGTGGTCGACGAGCACTCGGGCGAGTACCTGGCCCGTCACCCCGCGGGGGCGCTCGGCCGGCTGATCGCCCAGCGGCTCGACCGGCTGGCCGAGGAGAGCCGGCGCATCGACTCGGCCCTCGGGTCGATCCGCGGCCTCATCCGCGACTACGACGCCGGGCGCGACTATCAGAGCGGACCGTTCCCGGTGGAGCTGGTCAGCGGGGCCGACGTGCTGTACGAGAGCGTCGTCGGCATGGCCGTCCAGGCGCCGCCGATCACCGTGCTCACCGCCATCCCCGACGAGCGCACCATGACCGACTTTTCTCGGAAATTTGCTGATCCTTGGATCGACGCGCAGCAACGCGGGCTGATGACCGTGCGCGCCGTCGTCCCCGTGGAGACGCTGGCGCTGCCGGGCGTCCGCGACGGGCTCGGCCGCCTGCTGGAGACCGGCGGCGAGGTCCGCACGCTCGACCGGGTGCCGAGCTGGTTCATGACCGCCGGCGACGAGGCCGCCGGCCTGCCCGCGCTGTGGGGCGGCAACCTGCCCGACCACGCCTACAACTTCTATCTCTTACGCACCCCGATCGTCGTGGGCGTGCTCAGATCGCTGTTCGAGGAGTGGTGGGGCCGGTCCGCACCCGTGCCGTGGGGTCACCGGGACGGCACCGTCCAGGTGCTCCGGCTGGCCGCCCAGGGCCTGTGCGACGAGTCGATCGCCCGCCATCTCGGCGTGTCGGTCCGCACCGTGCGCGCCCGGTTCGCCGACGCGATGACCCGGCTCGGCGCCCAGTCGCGCTTCCACGCGGGCGTCGAGGCCGCGCGGCGCGGATGGCTCGACCAACCCGCTGACCACCACTGACCACCACTGACCACCACGGCGGCCGCATCGGTCATATGGTGGGAAGGTGCTGGAAGACGTCCCCCGCGACCCGTTCGCGGACGATCCGAATGACCCGTCCGCCGAGATGGGCGAGCTCGACGACGCCGAGCCGCTCACGGCCGCCGAGCGCGACGAGGCCATCACGGACCTCGCCGACGTGGAGGTGTTCCGCTCCCTGCTGGAGCCCCAGGGGGTGCTCGGCCTCGTGCTCGACTGCCCCGAGTGCGGCGAGCAGCACTTCTTCGACTGGGATCTGCTGCGCGGCAACCTCCGCCAGATGATCGAGAAGGGCCGGCCGCAGGTGCACGAGCCCGCCTTCCACCCCGACCCGGCCGACTACGTCACGTGGGAGTACGCCCGGGGTTACGTCGACGGCGTCATCGACACCGAGGAACGCCGCTGACCCACCGGCGCCGCCCCGCCCTCGCCGGCGCCCGCCTCACCCGTACGCGCGTGGACGCCGTCGGCCCACGGACGCGCGTAGCGGTCGTCGTCGCGGCGGACGTCGGCCCGCAGGGCGGCGAGCAGCCGCGCGGCGGGATCGTCATGAGGGGGCGGCTCCCCGCGGCCGAGGGCGTCGAGCAGCGCGTCGCTCTCGTCCTCCGGAGCCGGTCCGGCTCCGGTCCGCTCCTGCGTCAAGCCGACTCCAGCTCGGCCATCTGCCTCAACCTCGCGAGCGCCCGGTGCTGGGCGACCCGGACCGCACCTGCTGACATGCCCAGTACATTACCGGTCTCCTCAGCGGACAACCCAGACACCACGCGCAACAGCAGCAACTCCCGCTGATTCTCGGGCAACCGGGCGAGCAGCCTGCGGGCGTGCTCGACCTCGATGTAGCGGACCACGGTCTCCTCGGGCCCCGGTCCGTCGTCGGGCCCGTCGGGCAGGTCCTGCGTCGGCACGGCCGAGCGCACGGAGCTGCGCAACGCGTCGGCCACCTTGTGCGAGGCGATGCCGAACACGAAAGAGGCGAACGGACGGCCCATGTCGCGGTAGCGCGGAAGCGCGGACAACACCGCGATGCACACCTCCTGGGCCACGTCATCGGCAATGTGATATTGCCCTGAAACCCTGCCCAACCTGGCGCGACAATAGCGCACCACCATCGGACGCAACTCGCCGAGCAGGGATTCGATCGCACCGCGATCTCCCTGTACGGCGAGGCTGGTCAGTTCCCTAAGGTCGGAGTCATCCGTCCGTGCCGGAAGTCTCGACGCGAGCCTTACCCCAATTTTGGCGTCGGCGACGCTTCCCTCGCTCACGATAGGCATGATGCCCGCCCTGATCGGGCCTGTCGTCATCGCGAACGGCTACGGATTGGTCACATTGAAGAGACGGCGACTGCCCGTAATCGAATGACGACAGAAAGGCTTTAGTAGTGGAGGAATATTTCACCCCATAACACGAAATGCGCGGTATTCGCCAGCGACGCAGCTCAGGCCGAGGGACAACGCGCGGAGAACGCGGGGACAGCGCACGGAGAACGCCTCGCGTCAACCCACCTCACCACGGGTCAACCCGAAGTCAACACGATCGGGCAAGACGACGCTTTGCCACCACTTCTGGTTTACCCGGATAAGTCACTATTTCATATCTCAGATTGTATGCGGCGTTGTATCCATTGGTACCACGTCACATCCCATCAGCTCGCCCCTATCCGAACACTTCATCCAGATACGTGCAGGATCACGCCAGAAGCCGTGGCGCGCCCTCGCCCGCACAGGTCCGGGCACGCGAACGGCCCGCCCCCGCAAGCGGGGACGGGCCGTTCGTGAGCCGTCAGGTGCTCAGTGGCCGTGACCGTGGCCGTGGCCCTGGCCGGCGGCCGCAGCCTCCTCCTCGGGCTTGTCCACGACGAGCGCCTCGGTCGTGAGCAGCATGCCCGCGATCGAAGCGGCGTTCTGGACGGCCGAGCGGGTGACCTTGACCGGGTCGATGACGCCCTGCGCGATCAGGTCGCCGTACTCGCCGGTCGCGGCGTTGAGGCCGTGGCCGACCTCCAGCTCGGAGACCTTGTGGGTGACCACGTAGCCCTCGAGACCGGCGTTCTCGGCGATCCAGCGGGCCGGCTCGACCAGCGCGCGGCGGACGACGCCGACGCCGGTGGCCTCGTCGCCCGACAGACCGAGGTCGCCGAGCTCCTTGGAGACGTGGATCAGGGCCGAGCCACCGCCGGAGACGATGCCCTCCTCGATCGCGGCGCGCGTCGCGGAGATGGCGTCCTCGAGACGGTGCTTCTTCTCCTTGAGCTCCACCTCGGTGGCCGCGCCGACGCGCAGCACGCAGACGCCGCCCGCGAGCTTGGCGAGGCGCTCCTGCAGCTTCTCGCGGTCCCAGTCGGAGTCGGACTGCTCGATGGCGAGCTTGATCTCCTTGACGCGGTCCTCGATGGCCTGCTGGTCACCGGCGCCGTCCACGATGGTCGTGGCGTCCTTGGTGACGACGACGCGGCGCGCCTGGCCGAGCACCTCGAGACCGACGTTCTCCAGCTTGAGGCCGACCTCCTCGCTGACGACCTGGCCGCCGGTGAGGATGGCCATGTCCTGCAGCATCGCCTTGCGGCGGTCGCCGAAGCCCGGCGCCTTGACGGCGACGGAGGTGAACGTGCCACGGATCTTGTTGGTGACCAGGACGGCCAGGGCCTCGCCCTCGACGTCCTCGGCGACCACGAGCAGCGGCTTCTTGGTCTGGGCGATCTTCTCGAGCAGCGGCAGGAAGTCGGCGATCGAGGAGATCTTGCCCTGCGTGAGCAGGATGTAGGCGTCCTCGAGGACGGACTCCATGCGCTCGGGGTCGGTGACCATGTAGGCCGACAGGTAGCCCTTGTCGAACTGGAGGCCCTCGGTGAACTCGAGCTCCATGCCCATGGCGTTGGACTCTTCGACCGTGAGGACGCCGTCCTTGCCGACCTTGTCGAACGCCTCGGCGATCAGCTCGCCGATCTTGGCGTCCTGGGCGGAGATCGTCGCGACGTTGGCGATCTCCTTCTTGTCCTCGACCGGGCGGGCGCTGGCGAGCAGCTTGTCGCTGATCTCCTTGGCCGCCTTGTCGATGCCGCGCTTGAGCGACAGCGGCGAGGCGCCGGCCGCCACGTTGCGCAGGCCCTCGCGGACCATGGCCTGGGCCAGGACCGTCGCGGTGGTGGTGCCGTCGCCCGCGATGTCGTTGGTCTTGGTGGCCACTTCCTTGGCGAGCTGGGCGCCGAGGTTCTCGTAGCGCTCCTCCAGCTCGATCTCACGAGCGATGGTGACACCGTCGTTCGTGATCGTCGGAGCACCGAACTTCTTGTCGATGACGACGTTGCGGCCACGCGGGCCGAGGGTGACCTTGACGGCGTCCGCGAGGGCGTTCACGCCACGCTCAAGAGCGCGGCGGGCGTCCTCGTTGAACTCCAGGATCTTCGCCATATTGCTGAGAGTCCTCTCCTAGTGTCGAAGGCCCCGGCCGCCGACGGCGCCCGGGGCCCGACACCACCGGCTTACTTCTCGATGATCGCGAGAACGTCGCGGGCGGAGAGCACGAGGTACTCCTCGCCGCCGTACTTGACCTCGGTGCCGCCGTACTTGCTGTAGAGGACGACGTCGCCCTCACTGACGTCGAGCGGGATCCGCTTCTCGCCGTCCTCGTCCCAGTTGCCCGGGCCCACCGCGAGGACCTTGCCCTCCTGCGGCTTCTCCTTGGCGGTGTCCGGGATTACCAGGCCGGAAGCGGTGGTCTGCTCAGCCTCAAGCGGCTGCACCACGATGCGGTCGCCGAGCGGCTTAACGGGAACCTTGGTGGCGGTCGTCACGATCGGACCTCCCCTTCAGATTTGAATGATCTAGAAGAGGCGACCAGCGGGGCCTGCCGTCGCGGGTGCCAGACCTGCCTCGTCGCACGTTGGCACTCTCAAGGGGAGAGTGCCAACAGGAAACATATGCAAGAGGGGCTTGACAGTCAACACGAACACGTTTGCTGAGAGCGATACCTCGTCCTCCCAGGTCCCGGCGGGGGCCCGGAACGGGCCCGCCGGGCGGGGCGCTAACGTCGTACGGCGTGGACCTGGACGCCTTCACCGAGTTGCTCACCCCGCGCGGGCAGCGCGCGCTCGCGGAGGCGGTCGAGCACCGGGACGCCGACCCCGTGGCGGCCGCGACGAGCCTGCGCCGCACCTACGACGCCGCGCTCTCCTCGGCGGCGCTCACGCAGGCACGGCTGCGGGAACGGGCGCGCGCCAAGTTCGGTGCGGACGCCGAGCTGATGTACTTCACGCCGCACGGCCTGGAGCAGGCCACCCGCGCCGAGGTCGCCGCCCACCGCGCCACCCGGCTGCTGAGCCTGTGGCGAAGCTCTCACCACGCCGGGGCGGGCGACGGACCCCGGGTGGCGGACGTGTGCTGCGGCTCCGGCGGCGACCTGCTGGCGCTGGCCCGGGCCGGCTGCCTCGTGGACGCCGTCGACACCGACCCGCTGACCGTGGCCGTGGCCAGGGCCAACGCCGAGGCGCTCGGGGTGGCCGAGCGGGTCACGGTACGCGTGGCCGACGCCGCGTCGGTGTCGCCCGAGGACTACGACGTCCTGTTCGCCGACCCGGCCCGGCGCACCTCCAGGGGCCGCACGTTCGACCCCATGGCCTACTCCCCGCCGTGGCCGGTCGTGCTCGACCTGCTCGCCCGCGCCCCGCGGGCCTGTGTCAAGGTCGCCCCGGGCATCCCGTACGAGTTCATCCCGGAGGGCGCCGAGGCCGAGTGGGTCTCGTACAAGGGCGAGGTCAAGGAGGCGTCCCTGTGGGCGCCGCCGCGCGCCGCGCGGAAGACCGGACTCGTCCGGCTGGCCACGCTGCTGCCGGGCGGGCACGTCCTGCGCGACGCCGGCGCCGTCGCCCCCACCGGGCCGCTGGGCCGCCACGTCTACGAGCCCGACGGCGCCGCGATCCGCGCCCACCTCGTCGGCGAGGTGGCCGAGCTGGTCGGCGGCCGCCTGCCCGACCCCATGATCGCCTACATCACCGGCGACGATCCGGTCGACACCCCCTGGGCGGCCCGGTACGAGGTGGAGGAGGCGCTGCCGTTCTCGCTCAAGCGTCTGCGCGCCGCGCTCCGCGACCGGAAAATAGGAAATGTCACTATTAAAAAGCGGGCCTCGGCTGTCGATATCGAACGCCTTCGGAGCGATCTCCGACTTTCGGGCACCGAATCCGCCGTGGTCATTCTGACCCGGATCATGGACAAGCCCTCCGCCCTGATCTGCCGCCCGGGCTCACCTGCGTAAATGGCAAATCGGGGCGTTCCCCCGGCAACCACGATATTTTCCCGCACCACTGACGCGGCTTGATCGAGAGGCTAAGGTGGGCGGGCGGGAGTTCTCCCCCCTGTTGCGGTTTACCGCGTTCTCCTTCTTCCATCTGCAAACCGGACCTATCCACCGCTGCGCGATGAACCGTCGGCGAGTGAAGGAGCTTTCGGTGGATCATTCCAACCACACCGCCCTCCTGCAGACAGGCGGCCACAGCAAGGTCCCGGAGAGGATGCGCGAGCTGCTGGCGCGCGCCGCGCAGGACCACGTGTACGAGCAGCGCACGCAGGGGGCCGTCCTCGACGAGATCCGCCAGCGGCTCGAGGGCATGGAGTGGCTGCTGCGCGAGGTGCGCGAGCGGGAGCTCGGGGGGTTGAGCGGCACGCTGGAGACGGTGAGCGGGCGCCTTGACGACATGGCGGCCAAGCCGCCCATGTGGGCCGAGGGCCTCGCCCAGCACGTCGAGGCGGTGCGCGACCACGTGGACGCCGTCGGCTCGCAGGTGGGCTCCGTGGACGCCCGGGTGGAGTCGGTCCACCAGCGCGTCGCTCCCGTGGTCGAGCTGCCGAACATCTGGGACGACCTGACCACCATCGGCGGCGGTGTCGAGGAGACGCTGAAACGGCTGCAGGCGGTCCTGGACGGCGGCGAGGGCATCGCCAAGCGGCTGGGCGAGTTCTCGGCCGTCATGGCCCAGCTGGGCTCCAGCATGGAGGCCGCGGCGAGCCGCTTCACCCGGCTCGACAGGTCACTCGCCGAGCTGACGGCGCGCACGGACCGCGTCGAGAGCCTGGTGGCCGACCTGTCGAACGGGCTGTCCGCGGGGCTGTCGAGCGGCCTGGACGACCGGCTGACCGCCGCCGCCGACCAGGTCGGCGCCCGGGCCGCCGCGGTCGGCGAGCAGGTCAACGCGCACGTGGACGCCGTCGCCGAGCGGCTGACCGCGCACGTGGACGTCCTCACGGGCCAGGTGAGCGCCGTGACCGACCGGCTCACGACCGCCGAGCAGCGGCTGGCGGCGCGACTGGAGGAGTCGCGGCAGGAGCTGGCCGCGAGCCTGGAGGAGACGCAGCAGCAGGTCGCGGTCCGGCTGGAGGAGACCCAGCAGCAGGTCGGCGTGCGGCTCGACGAGCTCGACGCGCGCATGGAGGGGGTCGACGGCCGCCTGGCCGGGGTCGACTCCCGGCTGGGAGGCGTGGACAAGCGGATCGTCTCGATGGACGGTCAGCTCGGCGCCCTGGACGGCCGGGTGGACGGCCGCTTCACCACGCTCGACGGCCGCCTGACCACGCTCGACGAGCGGGTGGCCGGCGTCGGCCAGCACCTCGGCGAGGCCGCGACCCGCAACGAGGCCCGCTTCAACCACCTCGACAACGGCCTGGAGTCGCTGGACGAGCGGCTGAGCGAGGTCGAGGAGCACCTGACGACCCGCTTCGACGCCGTCGACAGCACGGTGACGGGCCGCTTCACGACCGTCGACACGAAGCTGGCCGCCGGGTTCGACGGGGTCACGAGCCGCCTCGACCGCAGCGACAGCGCCATGGCGGCGCACTTCGCGACGGTCGACGCCAACCTGTCGGCCCGCTTCGACACGATGGACGGGCTCGCCGGCCGCCTCGACGCCGTCGACACCGGGCTGGCGGCGAGGTTCGACCAGGTGGGCACCAGCATCCAGAGCGGCATGCAGGCCCGCTTCGACGGCGTGGAGCGGCACCTGACCGACCTCGCCACCCGCGCCGAGCAGGCGGGCGAGCAACTGGAGACGGTGGACGACCACCTGGAGGCGGTCAACCAGCGGGTGAGCCAGCTCCCGGTGACGCTCGGGATCGGCGAGCGGATCGAGGAGGCGATCGCCGCCCGGGCCGCCGAGGAGGCCGAGCGTCTCGCGGCCACCGCGGGCGCGCTCACGGAGCTGGTCCAGGCACGGCCCGACCGCGACGAGCTGACGCGCACCGCGACGGACCTCACCAAGCGCCTCGGCTCCCTCGAGGAGACCATGCTCGCGCTCGCCGAGGCGCTCCTCCGCCCCACGCGGCCGAAGGATTGACCCCTTGGTACGGCACAGCCGACGTCACGCGCACGCGCCGACGTCGGCCGGCCTCTGTCATGGCCGGTCGTGAGGGCTCACGGGGTGCTCGCCGTGACGACGCGCGCTCTTGGCCGTCCACCTGGCCACCCCCCTGACCCTCGCCGGACACGCGAAAGGCGACCGGCCCGAGAAGCGATCCGGGCCCGCGCGCCTCGCCTCTCAGACGTGGACCGTGGTGATCGGCATCGACGAGTCGGCCGGGATCTCCAGAGTCGACGGAGTGATGCCGGCGGCCACCAGGTCGGAGCCGAGGGCGGCGACCATGGCGCCGTTGTCGGTGCACAGGCCGGGACGTGGCACGCGCAGCCGCACCCCCGCCGCGTCGCACCGCTCCTGGGCCAGCGCGCGCAGCCGCGAGTTGGCCGCCACGCCCCCGCCGATGAGCAGGTCGCGCACGTCGTACTTACGGCACGCCTGGAGCGCCTTGCGGGTCAGCACGTCCACCACGGCCTCCTGGAAGGACGCCGCCACGTCGGGCACGTGGATGGACTCGCCGGCCGACTCGCGCGCCTCGACCCAGCGGGCCACGGCGGTCTTGAGGCCTGAGAACGAGAAGTCGAGCGTGCCGTCGTCGATCTTGCCGCGCGGGAACGCGACGGCCGTGCCGGAGCCCGAGGTCGCCGCCCGGTCGATGTGCGGGCCGCCGGGGAACGGCAGCCCGAGCACCCGCGCCACCTTGTCGAACGCCTCGCCCGCCGCGTCGTCCACGGTCGAGCCGAGCGAGATCACGTCCTGGGCCACGTCGGGCACCAGCAGCAGCGACGAGTGGCCGCCCGAAACGAGCATGGCGATGCACGGCTTGGGCAGCGGGCCGTGTTCGAGCTGGTCGACGGCGACGTGGGCGGCCAGGTGGTTGACGCCGTAGAGCGGCACGCCGAGGCCGAGCGCGTAGGCCTTGGCCGCGGCGACGCCCACCAGCAGCGCCCCGGCCAGGCCGGGCCCGGCCGTCACGGCGATCGCGTCGATGTCGGAGAACTTCAGACCGGCCTGCGCCAGCGCGGCCTCCACGGTCGGCGTCATCGCCTCCAGGTGGGCCCGCGAGGCCACCTCGGGCACCACGCCGCCGAAGCGGGCGTGCTCGTCCATGCTGGACGCGATGGTGTTGGCCAGCAGCGTGTGGCCTCTGACGATGCCGACGCCGGTCTCGTCGCAGGAGGTCTCGATGCCGAGGACCAGTGGTGCGTCAGCCATCCAGCTTCTTCCTCATCATGATCGCGTCGGTGCCGTCGTCGTAGTAGCGGCGGCGGATGCCGATCTCCTCGAACCCGAAATGCTCGTACACGCCGCGGGCGCGCGGGTTGTCGTCGCGCACCTCCAGGAAGACCTCGCGGGCGCCCCGCCTGCGCGCCTCCCGCAGCAGCTCGGCCAGCATCGCGCCGCCGACGCCCGTGCCCTGGTGGGCCTGGAGCACCGCGATGGTCTGGATGTCGGCCTGGTCGGCCGCGGCGGCCAGGCCCGCGTAGCCGACGATGACCTCGTCGACCAGCGCCACGACGTAGTGGCGGGTGCGCGGCTGCTCGGCCAGCTCGCCGCGCATCATGCCCTCGCTCCACGCGTCGCGCGGGAACGTCGCGCGTTCGATCGCCATGATCGCGGGCAGGTCGCCCTCGGTCATCTGCCGGAGTCTCACGCCGTCACCCGCTTGGGCGCGCCGGGCACCACCGCGTCGGGGCGGCGCAGGTAGATCGGCCGGGGCGGGTCGAGCGGGGCGCCTGCGGCCAGGCGTTCGACGGCGAGGGCGGCCAGCGCGCCCGCGTAGGGGTAGGGCGGGTCGAGCGGCTCGCCGAACGCGTCGGGGTAGAGGACGGCGCCGGCCCCGGCCACCGGCAGGCCCTCGCCGGGCACGTCGGCGGGCCGGTCGACGGCCGGACCGCTCACGCGGGTGCGCCGGTCGGCGTACCGGGCCCAGAACACCTCCTTGCGCCGCGCGTCGGTGGCCGCGATGAACGGCTCGTCGCGGCCGCTGCCGTAGGCGACGGCGTCGAGGGTGCAGATCCCGTACGCGGGGATCGCCAGGGTGGTGGCCAGCGCCTGCGCGGTCATCAGCCCGACGCGCAGCCCGGTGTACGGGCCGGGGCCGCTGCCGGCGACGACGGCCGTGACGTGGCGCAGCGAAGCGCCCGCCTCGGCGAGGACGGTCTGGATGGTGGGCGCGAGCAGTTCACCGTGGCGCCGGGCGTCGATCGTCGTCGACTCGGCGAGAACCCGCTCGCCGTCGTGGAGCGCGGCGGTGACCGCAGGAGTCGCGGTGTCAAAGGCCAGGACCAGCACGACTGATTAGCCTACCCGCCACCCGGCTCACACCTGGCCGCTCACCCGATTCCACCCGCGCCGCCCGGCGCACATCCGATTTCCACCCGCGCCGCCCGGCGCAACATCCGGCCGCTCACCTGGCCCCCGGCTCGCACCTGGCCGCTCACTCGGTCCCGGCCCTGCCGGGGCGAGCCGGAGGGGTCAGGACCAGCCGATGCGCCGCCTGAGCCAGTCGAGCGCGACCGTGCCCTGGGCGCGCTGGAACGCCCTCAGCGTGGGCAGCCCCGGCGGATCCGGTCGGCGGCCCTGCCGGACGAAGTAGCCGGTCATCGCGGCGACGACCGCGGTGATCGCCGGGTCGGGGTCGGTGACCAGCTCGTACGGCATCGGCCCGCCCTGCATGCCGACCGACGGCAACATGCCCACCTGGTCGACCCACGGCGCCCCGACGCACGCCCACGGCCAGTCCACGACGTAGACCTGGTCGCCGGCGAGCAGGATGTTGTCTGCCCGCAGGTCGGAGTGGAGGAGCGTGTCGCCGGCGGCGGCCTCGCCCCAGCCGGACTCCAGCTCGGCCAGGCGGTCGAGGTGGCGCAGCGCCCACGGGTCGAGGCCGGTGACGTCCTCGTCCACGAGCCTGCGCCAGCCGCGGAAGGAGTCGGCGAACCGCTCGGCGACGGGCGGCGCGGTGATGGGCGCGGGCGTGAGCGCGGCCGACATCCGGCCGACGGCCGCGAGCACCAGGTCCAGCTCGTCGCGCCGCCACGGCATCGCCGGGTGACGGCCCTCGATGTCCTCGAAGACGAGCACCACCCAGCCGCCGGCCTCGAACGTGGTCAGCAGCCGGGGCGCGGGCACCGACGCGGGGAGGGCGGCGGCGATCACCGCCTCGGCGCGGTAGATGCGCACCGACTCGGGGTTCGGCTCGGGGCCGACGGCCTTGACGAACGCGCGCCGTCCGCCGGCTGTGCGCAGGCGCACGGCGGCGGCCGGAGAGAAGCCGGTGTCCTGCGTGACCGCCTCGGTCACGGGACCGCCGAGGAACTCCTCGACCCCGGCCCGGGCCGCGGGGTGCACCCGCTCCCAGGGAACCCGGCTGCCGCCGGCGGGCGGGCTGGTCTCCACGCTCATGCCCCCATCATCCTGATGCCCGCAACCCGTTTGCCAGGGAAGCGGCGGCCGGGGTCAGGCGCGGGAGGCGTAGACGATGACGTTGTCCACGTACTCGCCCCTGGCGTAGTCGAACGTCCCCCCGCACGTCACCAGCTTGAGACCGTCGTCCACGTAGACCTTCTTGGCCGGGAAGCGGTCCTTGTGGACCTGCTCGACGGCGTCCACCTTGTACGTGACGACCTTGCCGTCGCTGCGCTCCACCTTGACCAGCTCGCCCTTGCGCATCTTGCGCAGCTTGTAGAAGACGGCCGGCGCCGTCTTGGTGTCGACGTGGCCCACGATCACCGAGGCGCCCTTCTCGCCGGGGACCGCGCTGCCGCTGTACCAGCCGGCGACCTTGGGTTTCTCGTACGGCGGCAGCTCCACCTCGCCGTCCTTGGTCAGCCCGAGCTTCATCAGCGGCGCCTCGACGTCGATCGACGGGATGTCGATGCTCTCGGGCACCACCTTCGCGGCGGCCTGCTGCGTGCCGAGCTGGGACTTGCCGAACATGACCAGCAGGAGTCCCGTGGCGGCCCCGGCGAGCACCACGCGTCCCGGACGTGCCATGGCGACGTCCTCGTCAGGCCCGGCTGCGGCGCTTGACCGCGATCCCGACGCCGGCGGCCAGGGCGAGGCCGAGCACGATCCCGGCCGGGCCGAGCGGCAGCCCGGAGTCGTCGTCCACGTCCTTGCCGAACGTGCCGCCGCCGCCCGCGCGCGGCGCCCGGGTGGGCACGTCGCTGGGCAGCGCCTCGGCTCGGACGACGCGAAGGGTGGCGCGGCCGGTGTCGTTGGTCCCGTCGCACTTGACGTCGACGCGGTAGGAGCCGCGCGCGATCGTGCCGGACACCTGGGCCTCGCCCCGCACCCAAGGGCCGGCGCTGGGCGTGCTGGTGGCGTTGGGGCCGGGGGTGGGGGTGGCCGGGTTGAGCGGGACGCCGTTGATGAACGCCCGCGAGGTGGCGGTGCCGGTGTGGGCCGGGCCGCCGGTCGGCACCGGGCAGTTGGCGAGGATCCAGACCCGCGAGGTCTCCCCGGCGGTGACCCGGTCGGGGTTGAGCTCGACCTTGATGGAGGCGCGGGCGGCGGCGGGCGTGGCGGTCGTGGTGGCGGTGGTGGTCGCGGTTGCGGTCGCGGTCGCCGTCGGGGTTGCCGTCGGTGTGGTCGTGGGGCCGCTCTGGGCCTGGGCAGAGCAGCCTAATGCGCCGATCATGAGGATGGCTCCCGCGGACGCGAATCGCCTGACACCGAGCACCAGCGCACCCCACTTCGCCGTCTTGCACCAAGCATCCACCAAAAGGGCGGACACTGCCCCTCCTGATACCCAGAAATTCTGGGGGAATCCATCGCCAACGATCATGTTTTCCGTCATTGGCGAGATACGTCAAGGGTGGCAGCATTGCCGAGCGTTGACCCGCGTTTTACTCTTGTCGCCGCTCGCACCGGCGTGTCGGTGGCGCCGCACGACCGGCGTGGCGAGGGCGGGGCCGGTCAGGCGGTGCCGCCGGTCCAGCGGGCGCCGATCTCCCGCAGGGTCACGACGCGGGCGTCGTCGCCGGTCTCGCGGTCGATGTGGATCTCCAGGCGGTCCTCGGACAGGCCCTCCACGAGTCCCTCACCCCACTCGACGACGGTGACCGACTCCTCCAGCGAGGCGTCGAGGTCGAGGTCGTCCACCTCCAGGTCGCCGCCGAGCCGGTAGGCGTCGGCGTGGACGAGGGGCGGCCCCTGGTGCAGGGACGGGTGGACCCTGGCGATCACGAACGTCGGCGAGGTGATGGGGCCGCGTACCTTCAGGCCCTCGGCGATGCCCTGCACCAGCGTCGTCTTGCCGGCGCCCAGCGGTCCTGACAGGACCACCAGGTCGCCGGGACGCAGCCGGGCCGCCAGCCGGGCCCCGTACGCGCGCATGTCGTCGGCGGTCGGCAACCGCTCCGCGTTCACCGCGACTCCCCCACTCTCTACAACTCCACTCTCTTGATCAGGTCGCGCAGCGCGTCGTTGACCACGCCCGGCCGTTCGAGCTGGATCAGATGTGAGGTGTCGGGCACCTCGGTCAGCTGGGCCTTGGGCAGGGCGGCCGCGATGGCGCGGCTGTGGTCGGGCGGGGTCAGCCAGTCCTTGTCGCCGACCAGGATCGCGGTCGGCACGGGGTCGAGGACGTGCAGCGCGGACAGCTTGTCGTGGTTCATCAGCGCCGGGTAGAAGTCGGCGATCACTTCGGTGGGCGTCTCCCTGATCATGGACTCGGCGAAGTCGACCAGGGTGGGGCTGACGTTCTTGGAGTCGCCGAACCCGACGTAGCGGGTGATGAGGAAGGCGATGTCGCTGCCCGCGTGGCGGGTGCGGTCGACGAGCGCCCCCCGGCGTCCCAGCATGGACACCGCGCCGGGCGCCACCTTGTGGACCACCTTGGACACCAGGGCGGGCAGGCCCAGCGTGATCTCGGCCAGCTTGCCCGCCGAGGTGCCGATGAGCGCCACGCCTTTGATCCGGTCGCCGAACAGCTCAGGACGGCGGTCGGCCAACGCCATGATCGTCATGCCGCCCATGGAGTGGCCGACGAGGACGCACGGGCCGGGCACGAACCGTTCGAGCAGCTCGGCCAGGTCGTCGCCGAGCCGGTCGATCGTGGTGTCCTCCGCGTCGGCGCGCTCGGAGCGGCCGTGGGAGCGCTGGTCCCACAGCACGATCCGGTGGCTCTCGCGCAGGTCGCGGCGCTGGTAGTGCCAGGACTCCAGGTTGAGGCAGTAGCCGTGGCAGAACACGACGGTCAGCGGCGCCTGGTCGGGGCCGTCGATCTCGACGTGCAGGGACACCCCGTCGGAGGTGGTGAGCGTGCGTTCCCGGCCCTTCAGCTCACCGAACGGCTCGCCGAGCTCGGCGTCGGGGCGCAACCTGATCCGGCCCACCGCGTAGCGCTTGGCCAGTGTCGCCGCCGCGACACCCGCCGACGCGGCGCCGACGATGGCTCCGGCGATGCCGACCCTGCGACGCGTCGTCGTGGTCATGTGCCCGCGCCCCCTTCTCACTCCTGGCTGTCGCGCACGTGGACCCGCGGTACCCGCGCGCCGATCCTCGTCACGATCTCATGCGTGATGGTGCCGAGGTTATCCGCCCACTCCTGAGCGGTGGGCTCGCCCCTCCCCCCAGGGCCGAACAGCACGACCTCCTCGCCGCCTTCCAGCAGGTCGCCGTCGAGGTCGATCATGAACTGGTCCATGCACACGCGGCCGGTCACGGGCCTGCGGCGGCCGCCGGCCAGCACCTCGGCCCGGCCGGTCGCGTGCCGCAGCACGCCGTCGGCGTAGCCGAGCGGGACCAGGCCGAGCCGGGTCTCGCTCTCGGTGACGTGCAGGTGCCCGTAGGAGACGCCGGAGCCGGCGGGCACCTGCTTGACCAGCGCCAGCCGCGCGAGGAGCGTCATCGCCGGGCGCAGGTCGAAGTCGCCGAGCTCGGGGACGGGGCTCAGCCCGTACATCGCGATGCCGGAGCGGACCATGTCGAAGTGGGAGCGCGGCAGCGTCATGATCGCGGCGGAGTTGGCGAGGTGGCGGATGACGTGGGAGCCGCCCGCGCCCGCCTGCTCGGCCAGCTTGAGCGCGGCCTCGAACGCGTCGAGCTGCGCCCCGATCGACGGGTGGCCGGGGACGTCGGCGCATGCGAAGTGGGACCAGAGGCCGACGATCTCGATGACGCCCTCGGACTGGAGCCGGACCGCCCGCTCCAGCAGGCCGGGCCAGGCGGCGAGGGGCGCGCCGCCCCGGCTCATGCCGGTGTCGGCCTCCAGGTGCATGCGGGCGGTGCGGCCGGTGCGCCGGGCGGCGGCGGCGATCTCGTCCAGGGTCGTCCCGTCGGAGGCCGACAGCTCGACGGCGGCCTCCAGCGCCTCCGCGATCGGCTCACCGGGGCCGATGATCCACGACAGCACCGGCGCCGTGACGCCGGCCTCGCGCAGCGCCAGCGCCTCCCGGATGAACGCGGTGCCGAGCCTGCCCGCCCCGCCCGCGAGGACGGCCTCGGAGCACGGCACCAGGCCGTGCCCGTAGGCGTCGGCCTTGACGGCGCCCATCAGCTCGGCTCCGCCGGCGCGCTCCTTGAGCAGGGCCACGTTGTGCTCGATCGCGGCCAGGTCGACCCGCGCCTGCGCGGGCGTCGCCATCGGGAATCCCATCCCTCCAGTTTGGCAGCTCGCCCAGGTGGCCGGGCGCCATTCGCCGATCACCGCACCGCTGCGCAGCGCGGCCACCCCGACGAATCACCGCCGCACGCGACCACCTGGACGAATCACCGCCGCACGCGACTACCTCGACGAGGAACGGCCGGTCAGCTCGCGGATCGCGGCGGGCACCGCCGCCGCCACGCCGGCCGCGTGCAGCGGCGCGCCGGAGGAGGCGATCCGCCCGGCCAGCCCGTGCAGGTACGCCCCGCACGAGCCCGCGTCGTAGCAGCCGAGCCCCTGGGCGAGCAGCGCCCCCGCCACCCCGGACAGCACGTCGCCGGTGCCGCCCGTGGCCAGCCACGCGGTGCCGGTGCCGTTGACGCGTACCGGCCTGCCCTGCTCGGCGACCACCGTGGTGGACCCCTTGAGCAGCACGGTCACCCCGAGGTCGGCCGCGGCGCCCCGGGCGTGCTTCAGCCGGTCGGCCTCGATCTCGTCGCGCCCGGCTCCCGTGAGCCGCGACAGCTCCCCGGCGTGCGGGGTGACCAGCACGGGCGCCTCACGGCCGAGCAGGTCCCGTTCCCGGGCGACGAGCGTGAGCCCGTCGGCGTCGATCAGCACGGGCACGTCGCTCGCCAGCACCTGCGTGAGCACCTCACGCGCCCAGTGGCCCGTGCCGAGCCCGGGGCCGACCACCCACGCCTGCACCCGGCCGACGCCGTCGAGCGAGGGCCGCTCCAGCTCCGTGACCACCGCCTCGGGCCAGTGGGAGCGCACCTGCGCCACCGGCCCGCTCGGGCCGGCGTAGCGGACCATGCCGGCGCCGGCCAGCAGGGCGCCGCCCACGGCGAGCACGGCCGCGCCGGTGTACTGGTCGCTGCCGGCGACGACGCCCACCACTCCCCTGCGGTACTTGTCGCTCTCCGCCGCCGGGCGCGGCAGCAGGGCGGCCACGTCGGCGCCGGTGAGCCCGACGACGTCGGGATCGGGCAGGTAGGGGCCGAGCCCGATGTCGACCAGCTCCACCTCGCCGGCCAGGGCGGCGCCCGGGTCGACGAGCAGGCCGGTCTTGCGCGCCCCCATGGTCACGGTCAGCGCGGCCTCGACGGCGGCGCCCTCCACCCGGCCGCTGCTCGCGTCCACGCCGCTCGGCACGTCCACGGCGACCGTCGGCGCCGCCGCGGCGTTGGCCGCCCGGGCGAGCCCCCAGTACGGCTCGCGCAGCGCCCCGCTCGCCCCGATGCCGACGAGCCCGTCCACGATGAGGTCGGCCCGTTCGATCGCCTCGCCCGCGGCCTCTCCGCCCCCGGCCTCCCTGCCCCCGGCCAGCAGGAAGGCCTCCAGCCCGGCCTCGTGGGTCCTGCCGCCGGCGAGCACGGCCTCGACCCTGGCGCCGCGCCGGGCGAGCAGCGCCCCCGCGTACAGGGCGTCGCCGCCGTTGTCGCCGCTGCCGACGAGCAGCCTCACGCGGCTGCCGTACACCTTGCCGAGCATCGTCGCGCACGCGGCGGCGAGCCCGGACGCGGCGCGCTGCATCAGCGTCCCCTCGGGCAGGCGGGCCATGAGCTGGTGCTCGGCGGCTCTGATCTGGTCGGCGGTGTAGGCGATGCGCATGATCCGAAGCTATCCCTCCGCGATCACGTAGGCCACGGCGACGCCCGCGTCGTGGCTGAGGGACAGGTGCCAGCGCTTGACGCCGAGCTCGTAGGCGGCCTCGGCGGCGCGGCCGGTGACGTGCAGCTCGGGCTTGCCGCTCTCGCCGCGGCGCACCTCGGCCTCCAGGTGGGCGACCCCCTTGGGGCCGCCGAGCGCCTTGGCCACGGCCTCCTTGGCGGCGAAGCGGGCGGCCAGCGACCGCACCGGCAGGTCGCGCTCGCGCTCGGTGAACAGCCGTGTCCGCAGGCCGGGCGTGCGCTCCAGCGTGGCCTCGAACCGGGCGATGTCCACCACGTCCACCCCGATGCCCAGGATCATGCCCCCAGGCTAACCGCCGCCTCCGGGCGCGTCAGAAGGCTCCGCGCTGCCACGGCCCCCAGATCGCGAACGACATGCCGTGCGTGGACTGGACGTTCACGTACAGGGTGTGGCCGCCGGGGCCGAACGTGGACCCGGCGAACTCCGCGCCCGGGTCGCCCGCGACGGGCTGCATGCGGCAGAAGTCGAACAGCTCGCCGTGCCGGGTCAGGCCGCGCAGGTAGTTGTCGCCGTCGCCGTCCTCGCACAGCACGAGGGTGCCGCGGGGGCTGGCCGTCACGTTGTCGGGCAGGTCCAGCACGGTCGAGCCCGGCGACTCGTAGACGAGCTTCAGCCGGCCGCTCCACGTCTCGTACGCCCAGACCTGCCCGCGGCCCTTGCCGAACCCGGAGGGGGCCGTGTCGCCCGGCGCGGTGGCGCCGCCCTGGGTGGAGACGAAGTAGATGGTGCCCTGGTGGTGGATCGCGCCTTCGAGCCGGGAGAAGATCGCGGCGCCCTTGGCCCGGCCCTGCTTGCCGACCGCCTGCACGGCCTCGTCGTTCGCCGGTCTCCCGGTGAACGACGGGTCGGGCTCGTCGATGTCCACCCAGGTGGTGGCGTAGGAGGCGCCGTGGCGCTGGCCCGCGGACAGGTCCTCGCGCGGGGAGCCCTTGACCGCCAGCATCTGGAGCTTCCCGCCGTCGAGGAGGCGGCCGGCCTTGAGCGGGTGTTTGGGCGGCAGGTAGCGGTAGAAGCCGGAGGCGAAGCTGAAGCAGTCCTCGGTGAGGTAGAGCGCGCCCGACTCGGGGTCGAAGGCGGCCGACTCGTGCGCGAACCGCCCGGCCGACCTGATCGGCTTGGCCGTCGCGGCGCCGGTCACGGGCACCTCGAAGACGTAGCCGTGCCTGCGGGTGAGCTTGGAGTTGTCGCCGCCGGAGTGGTCGTCGCCGACGTCGGGCCCGTTGACGGTCTCCTCGCAGCTCACCCACGCCTTCCAGGGCATGGGACCGCCGGAGCAGTTGAGCATGGTGCCGTTGAGCGACGGGGCGGCCTTGAGCACCTCGCCGTGCCGGGTGACCTGGAGGGTGACGGTGCCGCCGCCCGCCATCGGGTCGTAGGCCTTGTCCTTGTCGCCGAAGGCGCCGACGGGGCCGCCGACCTCGTGGTTGCGCACGAGGTACGCGGTGCCGCGCGGGCCGGCGAACGCCGCCATGCCGTCGTGGCGGCCGGGCACGGTGGAGCCGTCGGGGAACGCGCTGCCCGCCTCGTTGAACGAGCGGTAGGCGAACCCGTCGGGCAGGTGGAGCCGCACCACGCCGTCGCGCTTGTCGCGTACGGGCCGCAGCGGGCCGTAGCCCTTGACCCGGGTGACTCCGCCCTGCTCGCCCGCGCAGGCGACGCCCGCGAACGGCCCGGCGATGCCGGTGGCGGCCGCCACGGCGGCCCTGGCCAGGAAGCGACGACGGTCCATGAACCCTCCCGGGGACGCTGGCTTCACCGAACAGTAGCCGCCCGGCAAGCGTGCCAAGCCCGGTTTCGCGGAGATGACGACGTGTCGACGGCGAGGGAACGCGCACCTTTCCCCGAACTGACTGTCGATAATCCCCACAGGTTCATCCACAGGCTGTGGACAACTCGCCGACCCCGCCGACTTCCCTGCCCGCGGCGTCGCTACGCTGCCTAGGTGAACAACGGCTACGTGGAACTGAGCAGGGAGCAGTGGAGCGACCTCCGCAAGAACACGCCCTTGACTCTCACCGCAGAAGAGCTGGAAGAGCTGCGCGGCCTCGACGACCCCATCGACCTGGTCGAGGTCACCGACATCTACCTCCCCCTGACCCGGCTGCTGAACCTGCACTACACGGGGTCCAAGCAGCGCAGTAGCGTGCTCAGCGCCTTCCTCGGCCATCCCGAGCGGCGCGTGCCGTACATCCTGGGCATCGCGGGCAGCGTCGCGGTCGGCAAGTCGACCACGGCGCGGCTGCTGCACACGCTGCTGGCCCGCTGGCCCGAGCACCCGCACGTGGAACTGATCACCACCGACAGCTTCCTCTACCCGAACACGGTGCTGGAGGCCAAGGGCATCATGCACCGCAAGGGCTTCCCCGAGAGCTACGACCGCAGGGCGCTGGTCCGGTTCGTGGCCGAGGTGAAGGCAGGGGCGGCCGAGGTGAAGGCCCCGATCTACAGCCACCTTGAGTACGACATCGTCCCCGGCGCGACCCAGAGCGTGAAAAGTCCGGACATCCTCATCATCGAGGGGCTGAACGTCCTCCAACCGGCCCCGCCCACCTCGCTCGCGGTCAACGACTACTTCGACTTCTCCATCTACGTGGACGCCAAGGTCGAGGACATCCGCACCTGGTACGTCGAACGCTTCCACAAGCTGCGCCGCACCGCCTTCGAGGACCCCAAGTCGTACTTCCGGTACATCGCCGAACTGTCGTACGAGGAGGCCACGAAGTTCGCCGTCGACGTCTGGCGCGACATCAACGAGCGCAACCTCGTCGAGAACATCGCCCCGACCCGGGGCCGCGCCGATCTCGTCCTCCAGAAGGGCGCCGACCACTCCGTCCGGAGGGTGCGCCTGCGCCGCACCTGACGCCTCCGCCTCGCTGGGGCCCGCCGGGGCCCCGGCATGGAAGAGAATGGCCCGATGCTCCACCTGCGACTGATCACTCCCTCCTCCCGCACCGCCGAGGTGACGTCGGTGCTGGAGGGGTGCACGGGAGCCACCAACATCGTCGTCCTGCCCGGCGCCGCGCGGGAGCCGGCGGGCGACCTCGTGCTCGCCGACGTGGCGCGCGAGTCGGCCAACGAGGTGATCGGCGACCTGTCCTGGCTGCGCGAGGTGGGCTCGATCGCCGCAGAGCCCGTCCACCTGTCGATCTCCAGAGTCGCCGAGCAGGCGGTGGAGGACGCCCCGGGTGACCCCGACGACGCCGTCATCTGGGAAGAGCTGGAGCACCGGGTTCACGCCGACTCGCGCATCACCTGGGCGTACCTCATGTTCCTGGGCATCGCCACCCACCTCACCGCCATCGGCGTGCTCCAGAAGTCGATCATCCTCGTCGTCGGGGCCATGGTCCTCGGGCCGGAGTTCGGCCCGATCGCGGCCATCTGCTTCGGGCTGCTGCGCGGGCGCTGGCGCCTCGTCACAGGCGCCTTCAGGACGCTGGTGGTGGGCTTCTCGATCGCCATCGCCGTGACCGTCGCCTTCTCGCTGACCCTGCGCGGGCTCGGCTGGATCGAGCCGTCGAGCCTGCTCGGCAACGACGAGCTCCAGTTCATCGTCAAGCCCGACCGGTGGTCCTTCATCGTGGCGCTGCTCGCCGGCGTGGCCGGGGTGCTGTCGATCACGGCGGGCAAGTCGACGGCGCTCATCGGCGTCTTCATCTCCGTGACCACGGTGCCCGCCGCCGGCTACGCGGCCGTGGCGATCGCGCTCGGCGACTGGGCCGAGGTCGCGGGCTCCGTCTCGCAGCTCGCGGTGAACGTCGCCGGCATGGTGATCGCGGGCACCGCCACCCTCTGGGTCCAGCACAGATTCTGGCCTCAAGTAGGACGTACGTCCTCCGTGAGGCCGATGCCGCGGGGTGACACCGGCGGGTAGTGTCCGGATCATGCACATCCTCGACACCGAGGGGCTGACCAAACGCTTCCCGACCGTCACGGCGCTCGACGGGCTCACCGTCACCGCCGGACCTGGCGTCACCGGCCTGGTCGGGGCCAACGGGGCCGGCAAGTCGACGCTGATCAAGATCCTGCTGGGGCTGCTCCCGCCCACGGCCGGCGGCGCCAGCGTGCTCGGCCTCGACGTCACGACGCGCGGACCCGACATCCGCCGGCTCGTCGGCTACATGCCCGAGCACGAGTGCCTGCCGCCTGACGTCTCCGCCACCGAACTGGTCGTCCACCTCGCCCGGATGTCCGGGCTCCCCCGCACGGCCGCCCGGGAGCGGGCCGCCGACGTACTGCGCCACGTCGGGCTGGCCGAGGAACGCTACCGTCCTGTCGGCGGCTACTCCACCGGCATGAAGCAGCGTGTCAAGCTCGCCCAGGCGCTCGTCCACGACCCCAAGCTCATCCTCCTGGACGAGCCGACCAACGGGCTCGACCCGCGCGGACGCGACGAGATGCTCACCCTGATCCGGCGCATCGGCACCGAGTTCGGCATCAGCGTGCTGGTCACCTCCCACCTGCTCGGCGAGCTGGAACGGGTGTGCGACCACGTGATCGTCATCGACGCCGGGCGGCTGCTGCGCTCGTCCGCGATCGGCGAGTTCACCCAGGCGACGCGGAGCGTCACCGTGGAGGTCGACGAGGGCACCCAGGCGCTGGCCGACCGGCTGGCCGAGCTGGGCCACGGCGTCGCCCCGCACGGGCGGATGCTGCTGGTCGACGTCACCGGCCCCGACACTCTCGACGCCATCCGCGACGCGACCGCCGACCTCGGCCTGTGCCTCATCCGGCTCGAACGCGGCCGGCAGCGCATCGAGGACGTCTTCAGGGAGGCCGCTGGTGTCTGAGATCTACGACATCGGATACCGCCACTACGACGGCCCCCGGCTCGGGCGCGGCCACACCACCCGGGCGCTCACCGTCCACAGCCTGCGCGGCGTGTTCGGCCTCGGCCGCCCGGCCCGCAGCAAGCTCGTGCCGTTCTCGCTGGCCGCCATCATGGTGCTGCCCGCGATCGTGTCCATCGCGATCATGGCGCTGATGCGGCGCGAGGGCCTCAGCTACAGCGGCTTCGCGGTCATCATGCAGGCCGTGCTGGCCATCTTCCTGGCCGCGCAGGCGCCCACGGTCGTGGCCCCCGACCTGCGCTTCCGGGTGCTGCCGCTCTACCTGTCGCGCCCGGTCACGATCACCGAGTACGTCGGCGCCAAGGTCGTCGCGATGACCGTCGCCCTCTACGCGCTGATCGCGGTGCCGCTGACCCTCATGTTCGCCGGCGAGCTGCTCGTGGACCTCCCCGGGCCGCCCCACACCAAGGAGTACGCGGGCGCCATGGTCACCGGCCTGCTGCTCGCGGTGCTGCTGTCGGCGTTCGGGCTGGCCATCGCCTCGCTGACGCCGCGGCGCGGGCTAGGCGTCGCCTCCGTGATCGCCCTGTACCTGCTCGCCTCGGCCTCGGTCCCGATCGTGTACAGCACGCTGCTGTCCGTCGGCAACGACGCCGCTGCCCGGTGGGCCTGGCTGCTCAACCCGTTCTGGCTGGTGGACGCCGTCCAGGTATGGCTGTTCGGCACGACGCCGAACTCGGAGGGCGGCTACCCCGAAGGGCCCGTCCCCCTCGTCATCGTGGTCCTGCTCATCGCCGCCGCCGTGGCGGCGCTCGCGCTCCGCTACCGGAAGGCGGCCTCGCGGTGAACATCGAGTTGGCGCAGGTCTCGCGCTGGTACGGCAACGTCGTCGCGGTCAACGACGTGACCATGACCATCGCGCCCGGGGTCACCGGGCTGCTCGGGCCCAACGGGGCGGGCAAGTCGACGCTGCTGCACATGATGGCCGGGTTCCTCGCGCCGTCGAACGGCACCGTCACGCTGGACGGCACCCGCGTCTGGAAGAACCACCACGTCTACCGCCACATCGGCCTCGTCCCGGAGCGGGAGGGCGTCTACGGCTTCCTGACCGGCTGGCAGTTCGTGCTGTCGGCCGCCCGCCTGCACGGGCTGCCCGACCCGGTCGAGGCCGCCCGTAAGGCGCTGGCCACGGTCGAGATGGAGGAGCCCAAGGACCGGCGGGTCGAGACGTACTCCAAGGGCATGCGCCAGCGCGTCAAGGTGGCCGCCGCGCTCGTCCACGACCCGCCGGTGCTGCTGCTCGACGAGCCGTTCAACGGCATGGACCCGCGCCAGCGGATGCACCTCATGGACCTGATCCGCTCGATGGGCGCCGCCGGCAAGACCATCCTGTTCAGCTCGCACATCCTGGAGGAGGTCGAGCGGGTCGCCCAGCACATCGAGGTGCTCGTCGCCGGCCGGCACGCCGCCTCGGGCGACTTCCGCGAGATCCGCCGGCTGATGACCGACCGGCCGCACCTGTTCCGCATCCGCAGCAGCGACGACCGGCGGCTGGCCGCGGCGCTCATGCTCGACGACTCGGCGGGCGGGGTCTCCCTCGGGCCCGACGGGCTGGAGGTGCGGGCCGTGGAGTTCCGCGGCTTCGCCCGGCTCCTGCCCCGCGTCGCCCGCACCGAGGGCATCCGCCTGCACGAGGTCTCCCCCGCCGACGAAGACCTCGAAAGCGTCTTCTCCTACCTGATCAACCGGAGCACCTGATGAATCCGCGAGAGAGCGCCGGTGTCTGGACCCGCGAGCGAGCGCCGGCGCCTGGACTGAGGAGCGCCGGGAGCGACGAGGGAAGACACCGGGTGCCAGCGACCGAGCCGCCGAACGGAGTGAGGCAATGAATGCCGTGGTGGCGGGCATCACGTATCGGGCGTTGCTCGGGCGACGCCGTATCGTTCTGCTCCTCCTTCTCCCTACGGCGCTCGTGGGCCTCGCCCTGCTCCTGCGCCTGATGGGCAGCGACGACCAGCGCTCGGCCATGCTGCTCATGCAGAACTTCGCCATCGGCACCATGTTGCCCCTGCTCGGCCTCATCGCCGGCACGGGCGTCATCGCCCCCGAGATCGACGACGGCACGATCATCCACCTGATGTCCAAGCCGATCTCCCGGCCGGTCATCGCCCGGACCAAGTTCCTCGTCGCGGCGTCGCTGCTGGCGCTCTTCGCCGCCGTGCCGACCTACGTCGCGGCCTGGCTGCTCGTGGGCACCGAGGACGCCATCGCGCCCGGCTTCGCCGTCGGCGCGCTCGCGGCGGGCATCGCGTACGCGGCGGTCTTCCTGCTGCTCGGCGTGGTCACGCGCCACGCCGTGACGATCGGCGTCGTCTACGCCCTGGTCTGGGAAGGGCTGGTGGGCGGCTTCGTGCCGGGCGCCCGCAAGTTCTCGGTCCAGCAGTGGGCCCAGTCGATCGCCGACCAGATCTCCACCTCGCCGTTCCTCAAGGCCGACGTCGCGCTGGGCTTCGCCGTACCGGCCCTGCTGATCGTCACCGTGCTGGCGGTGCTGTGGGCGGGACAGCGGCTGCGCTCCTTCTCCCTCACCGGCGACGAGTAGGCCGCCGGACACGACGAAGGAGGGGTACGGCGTGCCCGCCGTACCCCTCCTTCGTCACTTGCTCAGGCGCAGGCGACCCGAACCACGTCGGCGAGACGCTCGGCCACCTTGGTGGCCTGGTCCTCCGAGGACGCCTCGACCATCACGCGGATCATCGGCTCGGTGCCGCTCGGCCGGATCAGCACCCGGCCGGTGTCGCCCAGCTCCGCCTCCGCGTCGGCGACCGCCGACACGAGCTCGGCGGCCTTGGCCTTGCCCTTGTCCACGTCCTTGACGTTGATGAGCACCTGCGGCATCGGCGTCATGATCGATGCCAGCTCGCGCAGCGACCTGCCCGAGGAGGCCATCACCGACAGCAGGTGCAGCGAGGTCAGCAGCCCGTCACCCGTGGTGGCGTGGTCCAGCATGATCACATGCCCGGACTGCTCGCCGCCGAGGTTGTAGCCGTCGGCCTTCATGCGCTCCAGCACGTAACGGTCGCCCACCGCGGTCTCCACCACGGTGATGCCCGCCTCGCGCATGGCCAGCTTGAAGCCCAGGTTGGACATCACGGTCGCGACCACGGTGTCCTTGGCGAGCGTGCCCTCCGCGTGCATCGCCGAGGCCAGGATCGCCATGATCTGGTCGCCGTCGACGACCGCGCCCGTGTGGTCCACCGCGAGGCAGCGGTCGGCGTCGCCGTCGTAGGCGATGCCGACGTCGGCGCCGCGCGAGATCACCACCTGCTGGAGCTTGTCCAGGTGGGTGGAGCCGTAACCGTCGTTGATGTTGAGGCCGTCGGGGCGCGCCCCGATCGCCTCCACCTGGGCACCGGCCCGGAGCAACGCCTCGGGCGCGACCATGTGGGCGGCCCCGTGGGCGCAGTCGACGACGACGCGCAGCCCGTCGAGCCCGCCCCGCATCGTGGCCAGCACATGGCTGATGTACCGGTCGGCCTCACCGTAGGCGTCGCGCACCCGCCCGACGGCCGAGCCGACGGGAAAGCTCCAGTCCTCGCCCAGCCGCCGCTCGATCTCGTCCTCGACCGCGTCGGACAGCTTGAAGCCGCCACGGGCCAGGAACTTGATGCCGTTGTCCGGCGCGGGGTTGTGCGAGGCCGACAGCATGACGCCCAGGTCGGCGCCCAGCGCCGCGGTGAGGTGGGCGACGGCCGGGGTGGGCAGCACGCCGAGGCGCAGCACATCCACTCCGGACGACGCGAGGCCGGCGACCACAGCGGCCTCAAGGAATTCTCCTGAGGCACGCGGGTCCCGGCCTACGACCGCTATCGGACGGCGTCCGGTAGCGGTGAACGCGCCGGCATCGCCGAGGACGTGAGCCGCCGCGACCGAAAGGTCCATGGCGAGCTCCGCCGTGAGGTCGCGTCCCGCGACCCCACGCACCCCGTCGGTGCCGAAAAGACGCGCCAATTTAGCGCTTGCTGTACTGCGGAGCCTTACGGGCCTTCTTGAGGCCGTACTTCTTCCGCTCCGTGGCGCGGGCGTCACGGGTGAGGAAGCCGGCCTTCTTCAGCGGCGGGCGGTTGACCTCGACGTCCAGGATCGCCAGCGCGCGGGACAGGCCCATGCGCAGCGCACCGGCCTGGCCGGTCACGCCGCCGCCGTCGATGCGCGCGATGACGTCGAACGCCTCCTCGGCGCCGAGCACCACGAAGGGCTCGTTGACGATCTGCTGGTGGACCTTGTTGGGGAAGTAGACGTCCAGCGAACGCCCGTTGATCGTCCACTTGCCGGTGCCGGGGACGATGCGCACGCGGGCGATCGCCTCCTTGCGGCGGCCGGTGCCGTACGAGTTGCCCGTGGTGACGGGCTTGCGCACGGGGGCGTCAGCGCTGGCAGCGGATTCGGTGGTGTACTCGGAAGGGAACTCCTCGCCGGAGAAGTCTTCCACCTCGGCCTCGACGGCCGTCTCGACACCGGTGGGCTCAGCCACGGTTCTCCTCTAACTCTTTCGAAGTACTACTGGGCGATCTGGGTGATCTCGAACGGCACCGGCTGCTGGGCCTGGTGCGGGTGCTCGGAACCCGCGTAGACCTTCAGCTTCTTGGCCATCTTCCGGCCGAGGGAGTTCTTCGGCAGCATGCCCTTGACGGCCTTCTCGACCGCCTTGTCCGGCCGCTTGTCCATGAGCTCGCCATAGCTGACGGAACGCAGACCGCCCGGGTAGCCCGAGTGGCGGTAAGCCTTCTTCTGCTCACGCTTGTTGCCGCTGAGCGCGATCTTGTCGGCGTTGATGACGATGACGAAGTCACCGGTGTCGACGTGGTTGGCGAAGATCGGCTTGTGCTTGCCGCGGAGCAGGGTCGCGACGTGGCTGGCCAGCCGGCCCAGCACGACATCGGTCGCGTCGATGACGTACCACTGACGCTGGACGTCGGCGGGCTTCGGTGAGTACGTGCGCACGGTCGTAGCCTTCTTTATGCTCGCGTCTTCGGCGCGCTGCCGGATGCGGCAGCGCTGGGGTCGGTCGGTGCGGGCACACGACGGCCCGGACCTTCCGTCTCCGCACAGATGGGAGATGACGCCGGACGCGCCGCGCATCGGTCACGCAGGACCTATGCACACAACGAACGATTAGGCTACCCCCCTTGGGGGCGCAGGTCAAAAGACCGGTAACCTCGCACGATTCTACCCGACCACAGAACGGTTCTATTTCGGTTCCCGGCAATCCCTTCTTTACCAGGACCACGCGTCTCTATCGTTGGTGGCGGTATGTGGCAGAGCTCTCACCCCCGGCACACCCAGCGGAGCGCACGGCGCCGGAGTCACCTGGGGGTGCTCGTCTGTCTCATGGCCGCGCTGTTCTTCGCGGGCGTGCTGCTGGGGACGCGGATGACCGGCGGCGCCGAGCCGACCGGCCACATCTACCTCAGCGAGACCGCGCCGCCCGCCGCCACCCCCACGCCGAAGCCGACGCCCAAGCCGGCGCGTCCCCGCGCCGACCGGATCCTGCGCTCGACCACCACGGCCACGGCGATGCCCCGCGTACGCAGCCGCGTCCAGCCCACCAGGACGCCGACCGGCGACCTCGTCCCCGGCTACACCGCCGGCGACCCGGCGCGCGCGCTCGGCGACGAGGTCCTGCAGGTCTCCTCCGCCATGGCCGCGCGGGTCGTCAGCCTCACCAACGCCGCCCGCGCCCGGCACGGCTGCGGCCCGCTGCGCGTCGACAGCAGGCTCACGCGCTCGGCCCGCGCCCACTCGATGGAGATGGCGAGCCACGGCCGCTTCGAGCACGGGTCGCCCGACGGCGCGTCACCGTGGGACCGCATGGAGCGCGCCGGATACCGCGCGGGCGCGGCCGAGAACATCGGCCGCGGGTACTCCTCACCGGAGGAGGCCGTGGAGGGGTGGCTCGACAGCCGCGACCACCGCCAGAACATCCTCAACTGCCGCATCCGGGCCATCGGCGTCGGCGTCGTGTCGGGTCCCGGAGGACCGTGGTGGACACAGGACTTCGGATATTCCTGACGTCCTCGCGGTAATCTCGCCCGCATGGGTTTTCCCGACGACAGCGAGAGCAGCACCCAGCGCATCGCCAGCCGCTTCCGCAGGAAGCGTGACGACGCCCCCGAGACCGAGGCCTCCCCCGTCCCCGAGACCAGTGCCTTCGCGCGTCCGCCGTACCAGGACAAGTCGCCCGCGCAGCGGGCGCCGGTCGTCGAGGAGCCCGGACGCCAGGAACGCCGCGCCACGTGGAGCCCGTACGCCGAGGGCCCGAAGTCGCGCGGTCCCCTCTGGTTCACCCTGGGCGGCGTCGCGGTGCTCGCCGCGCTCGTGGTCGGGCTGACCATGATGTGGAAGGCCGGCGACTCCGAGTCCACCGCCACCGCCCCGCGCCGCAGCTCCGCGCCACTGCCGTCGGGGCCGCCCGGCAAGTACGGCTACGCCGGCGAGCGGTCCACGGACCCCGATCCGCTCACGGTCAAGGAGCTGTTCCCGACCAAGAAGTTCGCCGTGTCGGGACGCTCGTACGAGATGACCATCACCAGCAAGCTCAAGAAGTGCGGCGACGGCGCCCTCGGCAGCAAGCTGCAGAAGGCCCTCAAGTCCGGCAAGTGCAACCAGCTCATCCGGGCCAGCTTCCGCGACAAGGCCGGCAAGATCATCGGTACGGTCGGCGTGGCCAACCTCAAGACCGGCAAGAACGCCACCAAGGTCGCCTCCGCCGGCAGCCAGACCAACTACGTCAAACCGCTGCCCGGCAAGGACTCGGTCACCAAGCTCGTCGGCTCCGGCAGCGGCGGCGCCCAGGCATGGGCGCACGGCCACTACGCGATCCTGATCTGGTTCCAGAACAAGGACGGCAGCAAGCCCGACAAGAAGAGCCAGAAGGCCATCATGGGGGCGGCCGTCGACATCTCCAAGGCCACGGTGTTCAAGGCCCTCGACGCGCGCTCGCTGACCGGCCACCCCGCCTGAAAGCCGCCCTTCACCCGACAAGGTCACAAAGCACTCACCTGATGCCGCCGGGAACGCCCATACCGCCATGACGATCTCCCGACTCTCGCTAGGCTCGCCCTTATGCGTGGCCAGGAACCTGGGTCTGAGCCCGATCGCGGGGACGCCGGCGACCCGGCGGCGCCGGCGACGCCACCGCCGAGCTTCGGCCGGCCCGCTGAGCGACGCGCCCCCTCTCCGCCGTCCCCGTCCCGTGAGCCGTCCGACGTGACGGGGCGCGAGCGTCCCCCGTACACGTGGGGGCCACCGCCACTGCCGTCCTCCGCATCCTCGTCGTCCCCGTCGTCCTCGTCGTCCGGGAGCGGGGAGCACGCGGTCACGCCCGGGCACGGTGCGGGCGGCGCCTCGGCGGGCGCGCACCCGTGGGAGGTGCCCGGAGGCGACGCGGCCCCGTACGACTGGTACGCGGCCCCCTCGACTCCCGGCCCCACGGCCCCGGAGACAGCCCCATCCCGACCGACGCATTCCGCATATCCAGGGTCAAACCCAACGCACTCCACGTTCCCGCAGGGCCCCGCCTCAGCGCTCCCGCAGGGTGACGCACCGACGTTCGCACAGGGCGGCGCTCCGACGTTCCCGCAGGGGGCCGCCCCGGCCGACGACGCCACGCCGTGGGCCTCTCCCGAGCCGGACTCCTGGACCACCGACCCGTCCGCCACCTGGCCCGCCCCCGAACCGGGCCCCTGGCACGTACCCGGCACCCAACCCTCACTGGAGCACTCTGCGGGGACCCACCCTCCCGCCCCGGCGAACTCACCGGGACAGCCGTTACCGCCGGCACAGCCGTACCCCCAAGGCCCGACCAACTCGCCGGGCTCCCCCCACCACGCGGGACCGCCGAGCCAGGCACGATCCAGCGCCCACAGGGGATCACCGGGTCACGCCGGGTCGCCCGGCCATGCCGGAGCGCCGAGCCAGGGATCACCCGCACAGCCGGGGTCGCACGGTCACACCGGATCCCCCGGCCGGCCGGGACCGCCCGCGCCGGCCGGATCGGCGGAGCAGCCTCCGCCGTGGGCGGCCGACCCGGTGGTGCCCGGCGCGCCACGCTGGGAGCCGCCACCTGCTTTCACGGCCGCGGCGGCGGGCATGCAGGTGTGGCCCGCCCCCGTCGCCGACCCGCCCACCATGCCGCCGTGGCCCGCCGCCACGGGCGAACCCGTGCCCGGCCTCGACAACGACGAGGCCCTCACCACGGACCACGCCGCTCCCGGCCATCCGGCTTCGGGGCACCCGGCCTCCGGCGTTCCGGAACCCGCACCCGGCTTCGGCGCGTCTCCGGGGACTCCGGGCACCCCCGCCTTCCCTGGGGCTCCGGGTACTCCTGGAACCACCGACCCCAACACCACAGCACCACACACGCTCGCGACCCCCTACGGCTCCCCTGGCCACCCCTCAGGCCCCCACCCTGTGGGCCCCCAGACGGGCCAGCCTCACACCACAGCACCGCAGAGCCCGGGACCGCACGCCTCAGTACCGCAGGGCTCTGGACCGCACCACGTCGGCCCTCAGACCACCCACACCCCGCCCCCGCGCGCCTTCGACCCCAACGCCACGCAGCCGGACGTGTTCGATTCCGACTTGACGGCCCCTCACCCCATCGAGATCGGCCGGCCGCCTCGCGCCGCCCAAGCGACCGGAGCAACGGCGAGCCCCTCCACCGGCCCGACCAGTCCTGACGCCCCCGGCGCTCTCCACGAGTCCGCCCACGGCGCTCCACAGACCCCGGCCTCCGGCGTTCCGCAGGGACCTGCTCAGGGCGGCCCGCACTCCCCGGCCCCCGCCGCTCCTCACGGGCCCGCTCACGCCGGCACGCACACTCCCACGCCCGACACTCCTCACGGGCCCGCTCACGCCGGCGCGCACACTCCCGCGCCCGGCACTCCTCACGGACCTGCTCAAGGCGGACCACACACCCCGCCCCTCGGCGTCACCCCCTCGGATGGCCCAGGCTCTCCCCACGGCAAGAGCGCTTCCCAGGCTCCCGGCTCCGCTCCGGCGGGTTGGCCCGGGGCCGACGCGAACGACACCATCCCCGCCGGAGCACACACGTCCGGCCCCGGGGAGACCGTCCCGCACCTGCCCCGCCCGGACACCACCCCCGGCGCGCCACCACACACCCAGCCACAGCAGCCACAGTCGCCACAGACTCAGCCGCCGTCGAGCCGGCCGTCTCACCCGCAGGCCCCGCAGGCCCAGCCGCCGCAGGCCCATGTGCAGCCGCGTCAGTCGTCGCAGAGTCATTCGCCGCAAGGCCAGCCGCCCCAAGGTCGGCAAAGCGCCTCAGCCGGCGCCAAGCCCGGCGAGCACGCAGGCCCGTCCACGCCTGCCCCACCGGCCGGTGCCCACCCCGCCACGCCTGGCGACTCACCGCACCACCCCCACGGTGTACGCCCCGCCGAGCCCGGCGACATCCCCGTCTGGCCGCCCGTCGAACACCACGCCCACCCTCAGGGGGCCACGGCTCCGCAGACACAAACCGGCACCCCGCAGCCCGGTACCCCTCAGCCAGGTACCCCGCAGCCCGGCACACCCACCGCGGACACCCCTCAGACAGCCACTCCCTCATCAGGCGGCCCGCACACGCCCGCCACCGCGCCGACGGCACAACACTCACCCAGCGCGCCCCACCCCGACCCGAGCCAGCCCACGGCCCCTCACCCGGCCCCAGACCTTCCCACAGCCGCCCACCACGCGAACGGCCAGACCATCCAAAGCCCGACCAACCACGGCCAGACCAACCACGGCCAGACCACCCCCGGTCAGACCCCACCCGGACAGACCGCACCCGGACAGACCGCCCCCCATCAGACCGCACCCGGTCAGGCCACCCCTGGCCAGAACTCTCCTGGCCAGGCCGTCCCCGGCCAGGCCGCCGCCAACGGGCATGACGCCGCCCGCCCGGCCGGCGGCTGGCCGCCCCCGCCCCAGACCGAGGAGCAGCGCCAGGAGGAGCAACTCCCCGAGCTGCCCTTCGGCCGCGACATCTGGGGTCGGCCGAGCAACCCGCCGCCCCGCTCCCCGCTCTCACCCGCGTCGTTCGACCTGCCCACCTCGGCACCGACCCGGATCGGCGGCCACCCGCTGGGCGCGTTCAAGCAGCCGCCCGCCGCGCCCACACCCCCGGCCGCCCAGCCCAGCAAGGCCAAGCGGGCCGTCCTGGCCGTCGTCGGCGTTCTCGTCCTGGGAGGCGTCGCCACCGGCGGGTTCTTCGCGTACAAGTCGGTGAGCGCGCCCCCGCCCACGGCGGCCTCCAGGCAGCCGTCGGCACGCACCACCGCCCCCGCGCCGCCCTCATCCGCGCCGACCGACTCCGCACCGTCGGCGGCGTCACCCACGTCGAGCACGTCGGGTGTCCCGGCGGCGGCCATGCTCGACTCCGAGGCGACGGACAAGCGCAAGCTGTCGCTGTCCGAGGCGTTCCCGGAGAAGAAGGTGGAGGCGGCCGGCACCACGTTCTCCCGGGTCGAGACGGACATGGAGGACGACTGCCGCAAGGCCGCCGCGGGGCCGTTCGCCGAGGCGCTGCATGACCAGAAGTGCAGCAGGGTGCTGCGGGCGACGTACGTCGACAGCAAGCGCCGTTACGCGGTGACCAGCGGCATCGCGGTGCTCCCCAGCAAGGACGCCGCCATGCGCGCCGACCAGACCAAGAACCTGAGCCGCAACCTGTGGTTCCGCGCCCTCCCGGGCCCCGGCGGCTCCGGCGGCGAGCGCGTCGACATCGCGGGCGGATACGCGGCGGGCCTGGTGTGGGGTCGCTACATCGTGTTCAGCTACGCCACCTACGCCGACGGTCACACCCCGGCGGCCAAGGATCGGACGCTGGGCAAGGTGAGCGACGCCTTCCGCGACGAGATGTCACTCGTCCTGGAGCGCCGTATCTCGAACAGCTGACCAGGACAAGGCAACTCAGCGTCTCGGACGGCTGACCAGAACGAAGCAGCCCCGCGTCTCGGACAGCCGACCAGGACAAAGCAGTCCCGGCATCCGGAACGCCCGACCCGTACGAAGCTGCCCGCGCATCTCGGACGGCCGACGCGGACAACGCCGCTGCCCGCCCACCCGGGCAGCCGCCAAGCCCGTCAGAGGGTGCGCACGCGTCGCGTCGCGGCGGCGCGTGCCGCGAGTTCCTCCGCCGGTGGGTAACGCACCTCCTCCAGGCACAGGCCGTGTGCGGGCGCGACGTGCACCCCGCTGTCCCGTACGGCACCCGCCAGCACCTGGCCCGGCCACGCCACCAGCCGGCGACCGTCGCCCACGGCCAGCAGCGCGCCCACGAGCGCCCGCACCATCGAGTGGCAGAACGCGTCGGCCACCACGGTCGCCACCAGCAGCCCGTCGTCCTCCCGCACCCACCGCAGCCGTTGCAGCTCACGGATCGTGGTGGCACCCTCGCGCTTCTTGCAGAACGCCGCGAAGTCGTGCTCGCCCACCAGCCGCTCGGCCGCGGCGTTCATGGCGTCGAGATCCAGGGGACGGTTGTGCCACACGACCTCGCGCCGCCGCAGCGGGTCGCTCCCGCCGGGCGCGTCGCTCACCCGGTACGCGTACCGGCGGGACAGAGCGGAGAACCGCGCGTCGAAGCCCTCAGAAGCCACGGAGACCCGATGAACCCGTACATCCGTCGCCAGAATCCCGGCCAGGCGTCGCACGAGCGTAGCGAGGCGCTCATCGACGTCCAGCGGCAACTCCTCCACCGCCGTGGCCGCCGCAGGCCCGCCGGCGGCGGCCGGGACCGCGTCATCAACGGCATCCCCGACGTCCCCAGCATTCGCCGGACCCGCCGGGTTCGCCGGATCCGCCCCGTCGCCGAGGGCCGGTCCCTCCTCGGCGCCCAGTCCGGCCTCGGCGACCAGTCCGGCCTCGGCGACCGGTCCCGCCTGAGTGGCCGGTCCCGCCTCGGTGGCCGGACGGCGGCGGTTGCGGTCGAGTTCGGACAAACAGCCCACCGCGACGTCCACATGCGCCACCTGGTGCCGCGCGTGCACCCCGGCGTCGGTCCGGCCCGCCACCGTCAGCGCGGGCGGTTCGCCGAGCCGCAGGATCCGGCCGAGCGCCTGCTCGATCTCCCCCTGGACGGTACGCCGCCCCGGCTGGCGGGCCCAGCCGGAGAAGTCGGTGCCGTCGTACCCGAGGTCGAGGCGGAGCCGTACCACGAGTTACCTCCCCGAGCCGCGCCCCAGCACGGCAGAAATCAGCACAATGACCATCAGCCCGAAGACATCAGCACAAAGACCACCGGCGCGCAGTGGCCGGTGAAACGCGAAACGGGCCCGGCACCCCGTGAGGGGGCCGGGCCCGCGACGCCTGGGACCTGAAAGATCAGGCCTCGTCCTTCTTCGCCTCGGCCGGAGCGTCGGCGGCCTCGGCGGCGGGCGCCTCGTCGGCGGCCGGAGCCTCGGCGGTCTCGGCGGCGGGAGCCTCGGTCTCCTCCACCGCGCTCTCCTCGGCCTCAGCCGGAGCGGCGGCCGGGGCAGCGGCGGCGGCCGGAGCCTCGGAGCGGGAGACGCGAACCGGGTTCAGCGGCTCGGTCACCAGCTCGATGACCGCCATCGGAGCGTTGTCACCCTTGCGCGGCCCCACCTTGGTGATGCGGGTGTAGCCGCCCGGACGCTCGGCGAACGTCGTCGCGAGCTCCGTGAACAGGTGGTGGACGACGCCCTTGTCCTTGACGACCGTGAGGACCTGGCGACGGTTGTGGATGTCGCCCTTCTTCGCCTTGGTGATCAGGCGCTCCGCCACCGGGCGGAGGCGCTTGGCCTTGGCAACCGTGGTGCGGATCTTGCCGTGGCGGAACAGGTCCGTGGCCAGGTTGGCCAGGATCAGCCGCTCGTGGGCAGGGCTGCCGCCAAGACGTGCACCCTTGGTGGGCTTGGGCATTGCGTTCTCCTTGAGAGTTAACCCGCCCCGGCCGTACCAGGTACCGGAGTCGGGCCGGAGGCACCCGTCGGGTGCCGTCCGTTACTGTCGCCCGCCCCGGGCGGCTGGACCGCCCGGTGCGGGGATTCGCGAGGAAGCCCTCGCGATGGCTCAGTACTGCTCGGTCTCGACGTACGCGCTGTCGTCGTCGTCGTAACCGGCGCCGGCCACCGCGCTCGGGTCGAACCCGGGCGGGGAGTCCTTGAGCGCCAGCGACATCTCGTGCAGCTTCTGCTTGACCTCTTCGATCGACTTGGCGCCGAAGTTCCTGATGTCCAGCAGGTCCTGCTCGCTGCGGGCGACGAGCTCACCCACGGTGTGGATGCCCTCGCGCTTGAGGCAGTTGTAGGAGCGGACGGTCAGGTTGAGCTCCTCGATCGGCAGCGCCAGGTCGGCCGCCAGGGCGGCGTCGGTCGGCGACGGGCCGATGTCGATGCCCTCGGCCTCGACGTTGAGCTCGCGGGCCAGGCCGAACAGCTCGACGAGGGTCTTACCGGCGGAGGCCACCGCGTCGCGGGGCTTCATGGCCGGCTTGGTCTCGACGTCCAGGATGAGGCGGTCGAAGTCGGTGCGCTGCTCGACTCGGGTGGCCTCGACCTTGTAGGTGACCTTGAGCACCGGCGAGTAGATGGAGTCGATCGGGATGCGACCGATCTCCTGGCCGGGCTGCTTGTTCTGCGCGGCGGAGACGTAGCCGCGACCGCGCTCGACGGTCAGCTCCATCTCCAGCTTCGCCTTGCCGTTCAGCGTGGCGATGCGCAGCTCCGGGTTGTGCACCTCGACACCGGCCGGCGGCGCGATGTCGGCGGCGGTGACCTCACCGGGGCCCTGCTTGCGCAGGTACATCACGACCGGCTCGTCGTGCTCGGAGGAGACGACCAGTTCCTTGAGGTTGAGGATGATGTCGGTGACGTCTTCCTTGACCCCGGGAACGGTCGAGAACTCGTGCAGCACGCCCTCGATCCGGATGCTCGTCACGGCCGCGCCCGGAATGGACGACAGCAGCGTGCGGCGGAGCGAGTTGCCGATGGTGTAGCCGAAGCCCGGCTCCAGCGGCTCGATGATGAACCGCGACCGGGTGTCGTCGATCGACTCTTCGAGAAGAGTCGGACGCTGAGCGATCAGCATGCGGGTACTCCCCTTGTCGTGTGGCGCCCGCTATATGACGCCACTCCGATATACAGCCTAAATGGCGTACGGCAGGCCGTACGCCATTCAGCAGGCGAGGACTACTTGGAGTAGTACTCGACGATCAGCTGCTCCTGGACCTGGGTGTCGATCTGCTGGCGGACCGGCAGCTGGTGGACCAGGACGCGGAGCTTCTCCGGCACGACGCCCAGCCAGGCCGGGACGGTGCGCTCGCCGGCGGTGGCGCGGGCCACCTCGTACGGCATGAGGCTGCGCTTGTTCTCGCGGACCTCGATGATGTCGTGCTCGCGCACGCGGTACGACGGGATGTCGACCTTCTTGCCGTTCACCAGGAAGTGGCCGTGACGGACCTGCTGGCGCGCGGCGTCGCGCGACTGGGCGAAACCGGCGCGGTAGACGACGTTGTCGAGGCGGGTCTCCAGGATCTGGAGCAGCACCTCACCCGTCTTGCCGGTCTTGCGGGTGGCTTCCTCGTAGTAGTTGTGGAACTGCTTCTCGAGGACGCCGTAGATGCGGCGGGTCTTCTGCTTCTCGCGAAGCTGAAGCTGGTACTCGGACTCCTTCGGACGTCCGCGACCGTGCTCACCCGGCGGGTAGGGACGGATCTCGATGGGGCACTTGGCGGACTCGCACTTGCTGCCCTTGAGGAAGAGCTTGGTCTTCTCGCGACGGCAGAGCTTGCAGTCCGCGCCCGTGTAACGAGCCATTTCTCAATATCTCCTGGGATCAGACGCGGCGGCGCTTCGGCGGACGGCAGCCGTTGTGCGGAACCGGGGTGACGTCCTGGATCGACCCGACCTCGAGGCCGGTGGCCTGGAGGGAGCGGATCGCGGTCTCGCGGCCGGAGCCCGGGCCCTTGACGAAGACGTCGACCTTGCGCATGCCGTGCTCCATGGCGCGGCGGGCGGCGTTCTCGGCGGCCATCTGGGCGGCGAACGGGGTGGACTTACGGGAGCCCTTGAAACCCACGTGGCCGGCGCTGGCCCAGGAGATCACGTTCCCGTTGGGGTCGGTGATCGAAACGATCGTGTTGTTGAACGTGCTCTTGATGTGGGCGTGCCCATGAGCGACGTTCTTCTTTTCCTTGCGGCGCACCTTCTTCGGCGCACCCTGACGGCTCTTAGGAGGCATCCTTCGCCTTCACTCCTGAGGTGTTCGGTCTCGCGGCTGCTGAGAGCGGTCACGTCCGCCCGGCCCCCGCCGATCACGGCTGAGGGGCCCGGGCGCCGGCCGCTCCAGTGCGGACTACTTCTTACCGGGCTTCTTCTTGCCGGCCACGGTCTTCTTCTTGCCCTTGCGGGTGCGCGCGTTGGTCTGCGTGCGCTGGCCGTGGACGGGCAGGCCCTTGCGGTGCCTGATGCCCTGGTAACAGCCAATTTCGATCTTGCGGCGGATGTCGGCCTGGACCTCGCGGCGCAGGTCACCCTCGATCTTGAAGTTCGCCTCGATGTAGTCACGCATCGGGACGAGCTCGTTGTCGGAGAGCTGGTGCACGCGGAGGTCACCGCTGACACCGGTCGCCTGGAGGATCTCCTGAGCGCGGGTGCGGCCGATTCCGTAGATGTAGGTGAGAGCGATCTCCAGCCGCTTGTCGCGGGGGAGGTCGACGCCAACCAGGCGAGCCATGGTCGGGCATTCTCCTTCGGTGTGGCGGAGGTCTTACGCCTCATCTCCCCTCCCCATGCCCGGGGTGAGGGCCCCGGCCTCCGACCGGGGGTCTCCTGAGTGGTACGGCCTTCCGTGCCAGTACGAGGCCAGGCCCCGTGCGGCACGCCGCCTTCTCAGGTGTGAAGCGTTACTACTGACTCAGGCTCCTCATGCGTCGAGCCCGCTCCCTGAAATCGGGGCGGACTCGGAGAAGCCTCGCGGCGACTAGCCCTGACGCTGCTTGTGGCGCAGGTTGTCGCAGATCACCATGACGCGACCGTGCCGGCGGATCACCTTGCACTTGTCGCAGATCTTCTTGACGCTCGGCTTTACCTTCATTGTCCTTCGTGTTCCTCAGACGTCTTCACTTGTATCGGTAGACGATCCGCCCACGACTGAGGTCGTAGGGGCTCAGTTCCACGACCACCCGGTCGTCAGGCAGAATCCGGATGTAGTGCATCCGCATCCGTCCGCTGATGTGGGCCAGGACCTTATGGCCGTTGTCGAGCTGCACCCGGAACATGGCGTTCGGGAGCGACTCGACCACAGTGCCCTCGATCTCGATGGCGCCGTCTTTCTTGGCCAAAATCCCTCGCGTTTCACTGATCGATCGTCTGAGGCTCCGGTTCACTAAGCAGCCGCGACCTCACGCTTCGAAGAGAGCGGCGACCGGCAAAGGACGCCGACGCGTGATAGTCATAGTGAGCCGACTAAGGAGTGTACGACACCTGAGCCAAAAACGCGAAACGCGTGCCAGGTGTCCTGACACAACCACGGATCAGTTTACCCCACGGCGGGTGCCCCGTGACCCCGCACGCGCCATCGTCGCGGCGCGTCCTTCACAGGAAGGCCGTACGGCGGCGCAGGCCCTGGGTTCTCTGCCATGCAGCCCGCCGGCTCCGGGGCCGGCCGGCCTCCTCGTCCACCGGCACGACGAACGACTCGCCGCGATGCACAACGCGCTGGTACGCGGGGAACTGCGGCGCGACGGCGACGACTGGCTGTTCGTCCCCGCCAAGGTCGTCGAGCCCGCGGGCTCCGGGCGTCCGCTGGACATGATCGGCACGCTGCGCCGGGCGCGCCGGGCCACCCGTGCCCATCTCGACCGCCGGGGGCTGCCCCGTCCCAAGGTGGCCTGGACCGAGTTCCAGGCCCTCGCCGCGGCGGCGTCCCGTACCGGCGGCTGACGCCTCCTGGTCCCGCGGCACGCACGCGGGAAGGCCCGCCGACGGGACGTCGGCGGGCCTTCCGGGGTTCGGGCCGGGCCGCGGGGAGATGTGCGCGTCCACGGCCGCCAGGAGGGGAGCTGAGGGGCGGGCGTCAGCGGCGGGCATCAGTAGATGCGGTACACCTTGCCACAGTCGTTGAACTTGCCGCCCCAGCAGGTGTACGTGTACACGTGCTTGATCCCCTTCTTCGACCAGGTCTCGCTGTGCGAGCCGTCGAACGGGCGGCTGAACTTGCCACCGCCGCCGCCCTTGAACTCGTAGCGGAACCAGATCCAGCCGGACTTCGGCGTGGACTCCTTGCCGTACCACTTGGTGTAGACCCGGCCGTGGGACTTCCAGGTGTAGCCGTAGGTGTAGGCCTTGTGGCTCTTGGAGTAGAACTTGCCCCACTTGTGGACCGAGGTGCTCTGGGACGCCGTGGCCGTGGTGGCGGTGGCGGCCTGCGCGGCGGGAGCGGTCAGGGCGAGGCCGGCGGCGAGGGAGCCGGCGAGGGCGGCCGTCGCGATGAGCTTGCGCATGTCTTCCTCCAATGAGTCGGTGCTTCTCGATGCGACTCACGTTAGGAAGATTCGACTGTCCGATCTGTGGAGGAATACGCAGAGTGCACTAGTGCACACTTCACCGCTTCCGCGACGACCCGCCAGAGCCGAAGAGTGTGCTGACGAGCAGCACCACGCCCCACGGTCCCATGACCCACAGCGGCCACGGGTAGATGAGATGGTCGGCCGTCACGCTGACGATCAGCCAGATCACCCAGTTGATCGTGCTGGCCATGGCCCAGGCGCCCCAGGCGGCGCGCATGCCGGCGTGCGCCTTGGCCTTCTTCGCGTCGGCTTTGTCGGACTTCTTGGCGAGCTGCCGGTGGCGCAGGTCCACATCGGGCAGGTCCACGGTCAGCCGCTCCAGCTCGCCGTACGTCTTGCTCTGGTAGAGCTGCTCCAGCCGCTCGTTGAACTCGTCCATCGTGATACGGCCTTGTGCGGTGTGCTCTCTGAGCACGGCCGCCACCCGGTCGCGATCGGAATCGGAGGCACGCATCTCGGGGCTCTGTGCCATACCACCACTCCAGGTCAGTTATGCGGCTGCGCCAGGCGCGATTCGCCCCCGTCCAGGGCGGTAAGCACCCAAGGACCATTATGTGTCACGGCGACGCTGTGTTCGAAGTGCGCGGACGACTTGCCGTCGATGGTGACGACGGTCCAGTCGTCGGCCAGCACGCGGGTCCGGGCGGTGCCCAGGTTGACCATCGGCTCGATGGCCAGGCACATGCCCTCCTCCAGGACCGGGCCCTTGCCGGGCCGGCCGTGGTTGGCGATCCACGGGTCCATGTGCATCTCGGTGCCGATGCCGTGGCCGCCGTACTCCGGCGGGATGCCGAAACGGCCTTGCGCCTTGACGTACCGCTCGATCTCGTAACCGATGTCGGACAGGTGGCGGCCCGGCGTGAGGGCGGCGATGCCGCGCCACATGGCCTCCTCGGTGACCCGCATCAGCTCCGTGAGTTCGGGCGCCACCTCGCCGACGGGGACCGTCACCGCCGAGTCGCCGTGCCAGCCGTCGAGGATGGCGCCGCAGTCGATGGAGATGATGTCGCCCTCGCGCAGCTTGCGGGCCTTGGTCGGGATGCCGTGAACGACCTCGTCGTTGACGGACGCACAGATGGTCGCCGGGAAGCCCTGGTAGCCCTTGAACGACGGGATCGCGCCTTCTTCCCTGATGGCCTTCTCGGCGATGACGTCCAGGTCGAGCGGCGTCATGCCCGGCTCGACCGACCGCTTCAGCAGGTCCAGCGTGCGTCCGACGACGAGACCGGCCGAGCGCATCTTCTCGAGCTGCTCGGCCGACTTGATCTGAATTCCATGTCTGTTCTTCTTGAACACTTTTCGGCACCCCTAGGTTGGGAACGAGCGGACGCGGGAGCCCAATTCCCCCCACAATAGCCGCGAGGTGGCACGAAGAATCTCGTGCCACCTCGTCAGTCCGTCAGCAGAGCTATCCCGTGAAAGGGCGGATCGCCTCCATGGCACGCTCGGTGACCTCCTCGACCGGGCCCGTCGCGTCCACCCCGACCAGGATGCCCTCGTCGGCGTAGTAGGCGACGAGCGGGGCGGTCTGCTCCTGGTAGACCTCCAGGCGGTGCCTGATGGTCTCTTCCTTGTCGTCGTCACGCTGGAACAGCGCGCCGCCGCAGACGTCGCACCGGTCGTCCTTCTTGTCGTCGAACTCCACGTGCCAGATGCGGCCGCACTGGCTGCACGTACGGCGGCCGGCGAGGCGGCGGACCACCTCGTCGTCGTCGACCACCAGCTCCAGCACCAGGTCGAGCGCCTGCCCCCAGTCCTTGAGCATGTCGCGCAGGATCTCGGCCTGCGGGACGTTGCGGGGGAAACCGTCGAGCAGGAACCCGTCCTGGGCGTCGTCCTCGGAGAGACGGTCACGGACCATGGCGATGGTGACCTCGTCGGGCACCAGGTCGCCGCGGTCCATGTATGTCTTGGCCAGCTTGCCGAGCTCCGTGCCGCCGGAGACGTTGGCACGGAAGATGTCACCTGTCGAGATCTTCGGGATGGACAGGTTGGATGCGATGTACTGGGCCTGCGTCCCCTTTCCCGCTCCGGGGGGCCCCACCAGAACGAGACGCACTACCGCAGGAAACCTTCGTAGTTACGCTGCTGCAGCTGGCTCTCGATCTGCTTGACCGTGTCCAGGCCGACACCAACCATGATCAGAATGCTCGTCCCTCCGAACGGGAAGTTCTGGCTCGCACCGGCCACCGCCAGCGCGACGATCGGGACCATGGAGATCAGACCCAGATAGAGCGCGCCGGGCGCGGTCAGACGGGTGAGCACGAAGTTCAGGTATTCAGCCGTCGGCCGGCCCGGGCGGATGCCCGGAATGAACCCACCGTACTTCTTCATGTTGTCGGCCACTTCAGGGGGGTTGAAAGTGATGGACACGTAGAAGTACGTGAAGAACACGATCAGCAGGAAGAACGTGATCATGTACGTGGGCGTGTTGCCCCCGGCCAGGTTCTGCGCGATCCACTGGACGACCGCGTTCGGGTTCTCGGAGTTGGCGAACAGCGAGGTGATGAGCTGCGGAAGGTAGAGCAGCGACGAGGCGAAGATGACCGGGATGATACCGGCCTGGTTGACCTTCAGCGGGATGTAGGTCGAGGTGCCGCCGTACATGCGCCGGCCGACCATCCGCTTGGCGTACTGCACCGGGATGCGCCGCTGCGCCTGCTCGACGAAGACAACCGCGGCGATCATGAAGATGCCGACGACCATGACGACCGTGAAGGTGAACTTGTTGGCCTGGAAGATGCTGGCCAGCTCGGACGGGAACACCGACACGACAGAGGTGAAGATCAGGATGGACATGCCGTTGCCGACGCCGCGGTCGGTGATGAGCTCGCCCAGCCACATGATCACGGAGGTGCCGGCCGTCATGATGACGACCATCGTGATGATCTGGAAGATGTCGTTCGGGTTGAGCAGCACGTCCTGCTGGCAGTTCGGGAACAGCTGACCGGAGCGCGCGAGCGCGATGAAGGCCGTGGACTGCAGGACGCCGAGACCGATCGTCAGGTAACGCGTGTACTGCGTGATCTTGGTCTGGCCAGCCTGCCCCTCCTTCTTGAGTGCCTCAAGACGAGGAATCACGACGACGAGCAACTGCAGGATGATGCTCGCCGTGATGTACGGCATGATGCCGAGAGCGAACACCGACAGCTTCAGGAGCGCGCCGCCGCTGAACAGCTGCACCATCCCGTAGATGTTGCCGGATGCACCGCTTCGCGCCTGCTGGAAGCAGTTCGCGAGATTCTCGACATGAACGCCCGGAGTCGGAAGAACCGAGCCAAGACGGAACAGCGCGATGATGCCCAGAGTGAAGAGCAACTTCTTGCGCAGGTCCGGCGTCCGGAACGCCCGGGTAAACGCGGTCAGCACGGTCCCTCCTGCGCGCCTATAAGGCGATGTGAGTATGCGATGGTGCGGGGATCTGCCATCTTGAAGTCTCAAGTCAAACGAGGCGGGCAGAAGCCTGCCGTCTCGCGAACTCTAACGCACTACGGGCGTGGGAGCCCATTGTCAGAGCCCCCACGCCTCGTCATAGCGTATTTACAGCTCGGTAACGGAGCCACCGGCCGCGGCGATCTTCTCCTTGGCGGCGGCCGAGAAGGCGTGAGCCTGCACGTTCACCGCGACGGAGATCTCGCCGGTGCCGAGCACCTTGACGAGCTGGTTCTTGCGGACAGCACCCTTGGCGACCAGCGTCTCGACGGTGACATCGCCACCCTCGGGGAACAGCTCGCCGATCCTGTCCAGGTTGACGACCTGGTAGGACGTCTTGAACAGCGCGTTGGAGAAGCCCTTGAGCTTCGGCAGACGCCTCTGCAGCGGCACCTGGCCACCCTCGAAACCGAGGGGCACGCCGGTACGGGCCCGCGAGCCCTTGGTGCCGCGACCGGCCGTCTTGCCCTTGGAGCCCTCGCCACGGCCCTTGCGGACCTTGGACTTGTTGGCGCCAGGGGCGGGACGCAGGTCGTGAATCTTCAGCGGAGCCTTGTCAGTCATGACTAGTCGACCTCTTCCACCTCGACGAGGTGCGTCACCACGGAGACCATGCCACGGATCTCGGGCCGGTCCTCCTTGACGACGACGTCGCCGATTCGCTTCAGGCCAAGCGAACGCAGCGAGTCACGCTGGTTCTGCTTGCCACCGATCTTCGAGCGAACCTGAGTGATCTTCAGGCGTGCCATGACTAGCTCACCGCCTTCGCCGCCGCCGCGGCCTCGGCGATGCCCTCGCGCTGAGCCTTGAGCATCTGGGCCGGAGCGACGTCCTCGATCGGCAGGCCACGGCGGGCGGCGATCTCCTCGGGCCGGGACAGGCCCTTCAGAGCCGCCACGGTGGCGTGCACGATGTTGATCGGGTTGTCGGAGCCGAGCGACTTGGATAGCACGTCGTGGATGCCCGCGCACTCCAGGACCGCGCGCACCGGACCGCCGGCGATGACGCCGGTACCGGCCGAGGCGGGACGCAGGAAGACGACGCCGGCCGCCTCCTCGCCCTGCACGATGTGCGGGATCGTGCCCTGGATGCGAGGCACCTTGAAGAAGTGCTTCTTCGCCTCTTCGACGCCCTTGGCGATGGCCGCGGGCACTTCCTTGGCCTTGCCGTAACCGACGCCGACCAGGCCGTTGCCGTCACCGACGACGACGAGGGCGGTGAAGCTGAAGCGACGACCACCCTTCACGACCTTGGCCACTCGGTTGATCTTCACTACGCGCTCGATGTACGAGACGCCCTTGTCGGCGGCGCCACCGCGGCGATCGTCACGACGGTCCCGCCGCTCGCCACCGGTGCCGCCACCGCGACGCGGAGCTGCAGCCATCAGTGGTTCCTCATCTCAGTAGCCATTAGAACTCGAGCCCGCCTTCGCGGGCGCTGTCCGCCAGGGCGGCGATACGCCCGGCGTAGCGGTTGCCACCGCGGTCGAAGACGACCTTGGTGATCCCGGCTTCCTTGGCCCGCTGAGCGAGGAGCTCGCCGACCTTCTTCGCCTTCTCGGTCTTGTCCGCCTCCAGCGTGCGCAGCGAGGCGTCCATGGTGGACGCGCTCACCAGCGTGTGGCCGACGGTGTCGTCCACGATCTGGACGAACAGGTGACGGGTCGAGCGGTTGACGACCAGGCGCGGACGCTCGGCCGAACCGACGACGAACTTGCGGACGCGGCGGTGACGGCGGGCCCGCGAGACGGTGCGGGCAGCCGTGTGCTTGCTGAACGCAGTCTTCGGAGCCATGCCTACTTACCAGCCTTTCCGACCTTGCGGCGGATCTGTTCGCCCTGGTAACGCACACCCTTGCCCTTGTACGGGTCGGGCTTGCGCAACTTGCGGATGTTGGCGGCGACCTCGCCGACCTTCTGCTTGTCGATGCCGTCCACGTGGAACAGGGTCGGCTTCTCGACGCGGAAGGTGACGCCCTCGGGGGCGTCGACGATGACCGGGTGACTGAAGCCCAGAGCGAACTCCAGCTGCGTCGGGCCCTTGGCCTGGACGCGGTAACCGACACCGACGATCTCCAGGGTCTTCGAGTAACCCTGGGTGACACCCTGCACCATGTTGGCGATCAGGGTGCGAGACAGGCCGTGCAGCGCGCGGACCTTGTTCTCGTCGTTGGGGCGGGTGACGGCGATGGCGCCGTCGTCGTCCCGAGCCACGGAGATGGGCTCGGCGACCGAGTGAGTGAGCGTGCCCTTCGGGCCCTTGACCTGGACATCCTGGCCGGTGATCGTGATGTCTACGCCACTGGGCACAGGGATGGGCAGCCGTCCGATTCGCGACATGCTGTGATTCCTCCCTTCTACCAGACGTAGGCGAGGACTTCCCCGCCCACACCACGCTTGCCGGCCTGCTTGTCGGTCATGAGGCCGGCGGACGTCGAGATGATCGCGACGCCGAGCCCGCCCAGGACTCGAGGCAGATTGTCCTTCTTCGCGTACACCCGCAGACCGGGCTTGGAGACCCGGCGCAGGCCCGCGAGCGACCGCTCACGGGTCGGCCCGAACTTGAGCTCCACCACGAGGTTCTTGCCAACCTTGGCGTCCTCGACGGACCAAGACTGGATGTAGCCCTCCTGCTGGAGGATCTCGGCGATGTGCGCCTTGATCTTCGAATACGGCATCGACACACTCTCGTGGTACGCCGAGTTCGCGTTGCGCAGACGCGTGAGCATGTCTGCGATGGGGTCGGTCATCGTCATGGCCAGTGGCCTTCCTCGCCGCGGTTTCCAGTCGGCCAAGCATCGAGTGCGTACGCACCGCTCTGCCGGTGGACCTTCGGCGTGGTCATGGAGGCTCTCGACGAGAGCCTCCGGGTTTGTCGGTGTTTCTCTATGTGCGGCCGGCAGCCCGTGGGGCGACGTCACGCCGCCCCCACAGGGTAACTACCAGCTGGACTTGGTGATGCCAGGAAGCTCGCCCCGGTGCGCCATCTCGCGGAAGCACACGCGGCACAGGCCGAACTTCCTGTAGACGGCGCGGGGACGGCCGCAGCGCGAGCAGCGGGTGTAGGCCCGGACCTCGAACTTCGGCTTGCGCTTAGCCTTGGCGATCAGCGACTTCTTCGCCATGATCAGGCCTCCTTGAAGGGGAAGCCGAGGAGCTTCAGCAGCGCCCGGCCCTGGTCGTCGTTCTTCGCCGTGGTCACGACGGTGATGTCCATGCCTCGCGGCCGGTCGACCTTGTCCTGGTCGACCTCGTGGAACATGACCTGCTCGGTCAGGCCGAACGTGTAGTTGCCGTTGCCGTCGAACTGCTTCGGCGACAGACCGCGGAAGTCACGGATGCGGGGCAGCGCCAGCGACAGCAGCCTGTCGAGGAACTCCCACATGCGGTCGCCGCGGAGCGTGACGTGCGCGCCGATCGGCATGCCCTCGCGCAGCTTGAACTGGGCGATGGACTTGCGGGCCCGGACGACGGCCGGCTTCTGGCCGGTGATCACGGTGAGGTCGCGAACGGCGCCCTCGATGAGCTTCGAGTCGCGGGCCGCCTCGCCGACACCCATGTTGACCTTGATCTTCACCAGGCCGGGGATCTGCATGACGTTCTCGATGCCGAACTGCTCGCGAAGCTGAGCCGCGATCTCCTCGCGGTACTTCGTCTTGAGGCGCGGCGTCGGGCGCTCGGTCTCGGTGGTCGTGGCAGTCATCAGCTGTCCTCACCCGTCTCGTCGGCCTTGTTGTCGGCCTTCTTGTCGGCGGGCTTGTCGTCCTTGAGCTTCTTCACGTTGCTCACGTGGATGGCACCCTCCATGGTCTGCACGCCGCCGGTCTTGGCGCCGCGCGGACCCTGGTGGGTCTCCTTCGTGTGCTTCTTGATCATGTTGACGCCCTCGACCACCACGCGGTCCCGGTCCGGGAGGGTGGCGATGACGTGACCCTTGGCGCCCTTGTCCTTGCCGGCGATGACCTGGACGAGGTCACCCTTCTTCACGTGCATCTGCTTGGGCATTACAGCACCTCCGGGGCGAGCGAGATGATGCGCATGAACTTCTTGTCGCGCAGCTCGCGGCCGACCGGGCCGAAGATACGAGTGCCGCGAGGGTCACCGCTGTCCTTGATGATGACGGCGGCGTTCTCGTCGAAGCGGATGTAGGAGCCGTCGGGCCGGCGGCGCTCCTTGACCGTGCGGACGATGACGGCCTTGACCACGTCGCCCTTCTTGACGCCCGTGCTGCCCGGCAGCGCGTCCTTGACAGTGGCGACGATGACGTCGCCGATACCGGCGTAGCGTCGGCCCGAACCGCCGAGAACACGGATGCAGAGAATCTCCTTGGCACCCGTGTTGTCGGCGACCTTGAGCCGCGACTCCTGCTGGATCACGATTACTCCTGTTAGTCGCGCCGGTTCTCATCGCTGAGCCTGGCGGAACCCGTCGTTTTCTTGGTCCTCCGGCCACAACTCCGCAGAGCCGCACCGCAGGCGACGGGGAAGCCCCCGTCCTTGGACACCGTCATGGGGGGTGTCTCCACCCCCCACGAGGCGCGGTATATCCGAGAAGCCTTACTTGGCCTTCTCGAGGATCTCGACGACCCGCCACCGCTTGGTGGCGGAGAGCGGACGAGTCTCCATCAGAAGCACACGGTCGCCCACGCCGCAGGCGTTGGACTCGTCGTGCGCCTTGTACTTGGTCGTACGGCGGATGACCTTGCCGTACAGACGGTGCTTCACGCGGTCCTCGACGGCGACGACGACGGTCTTGTCCATCTTGTCGCTGACGACCAGGCCCTCGCGGACCTTGCGGAAGTTACGACCATCCTCGGTGGTGGTCTCGGTGGTCTCGGTCTCAGCCATCGCTCGTCTCCTTCTCGACCGTGACGATGCCGAGCTCACGCTCGCGCATCACGGTGTAGATACGGGCGATCTCGCGGCGGACGGCGCGCAGCCGCCCGTGGCTCTCCAACTGACCGGTCGCCGCCTGGAAGCGGAGGTTGAACAGCTCCTCCTTGGCTTCCTTGAGCTTCTGGACCAGGGTGTCCTGGTCCTCCACCCGCAGCTCGCCGGCGGTCAGGCCCTTAGCCATCACGCCTCACCCACTTCACGCTTAACGATCTTGCACTTCATCGGGAGCTTGTGGATCGCGCGCTGAAGCGCCTCGCGCGCGATCGGCTCCGCCACGCCGGACAGCTCGAACATCACGCGTCCGGGCTTGACGTTGGCGATCCACCACTCGGGGGAACCCTTACCGGAACCCATGCGGGTCTCGGCCGGCTTCTTGGTGAGCGGACGGTCGGGGTAGATGTTGATCCACACCTTGCCGCCACGGCGGATGTGGCGGGTCATCGCGATACGAGCCGACTCGATCTGGCGGTTGGTCACGTAGGAGTGCTCAAGCGCCTGGATGCCGAACTCGCCGAACACGACCCTGGTGCCGCCCTTGGCGGCTCCGCTGCGGTCAGGCCGGTGCTGCTTGCGGTGCTTGACCCTGCGCGGGATCAGCATGGTCAGCTCCCTTCAGCACCCGGCTGCGCAGCCGGGCCGGTCTCGGGGGCGGCCTGCGCGGCCGCCTCAGTCCTGGGGGCGCGGTCACCGCGGCCACCACCACGGCGGGCGCCACCGGCGCCACCGCGGCGGGGACGGTCGCCGCCACCCCTGCGGTCGTCACGCTCGCGACGCTGGCCGGCACGGGCACCGGCAGCGGCCGCCTCGCGCTCGGCGCGGCTCGTCGGAGCCTCGCCCTTGTAGATCCACACCTTCACGCCGATACGGCCGAAGGTGGTACGGGCCTCGTAGAACCCGAAGTCGATGTCAGCGCGGAGCGTGTGCAGCGGCACGCGACCCTCGCGGTAGAACTCCGACCTCGACATCTCGGCGCCGCCCAGACGACCCGAGCACTGGACCCGGATGCCCTTGGCGCCGCTCTTCATGGCCGACTGCATCGCCTTGCGCATGGCCCGGCGGAACGAGACACGGCTGGAGAGCTGCTCGGCGACACCCTGCGCGACGAGCTGGGCGTCGATCTCGGGGTTCTTCACCTCGAGGATGTTGAGCTGGACCTGCTTCTTGGTCAGCTTCTCCAGGTCACCGCGGATGCGGTCGGCCTCCGCGCCGCGGCGGCCGATGACGATACCCGGACGCGCGGTGTGGATGTCGACCTGGACGCGGTCGGTCGTGCGCTCGATCTCCACCTTGGAGATGCCGGCCCGCTCCATGCCCTTCTGCAGCATGCGACGGATCGCCACGTCCTCGGCGACGTACGACTTGTACAGCTTGTCGGCGTACCACCGGCTCTTGAAGTCGGTCGTGATGCCGAGGCGGAACCCGTGCGGGTTAACCTTCTGGCCCACTATCGGGTCCTTCCCTTCGGCTCGCGGGACTCCACGATCACAGTGATGTGGCTCGTCCGCTTGTTGATCCGATAGGCGCGACCCTGTGCACGCGGACGGAACCGCTTCAGCGTCGGGCCCTCGTCGACCCACGCCCGGCTGACGACGAGCGTCTGCGGGTCGAGGTCGAAGTTGTGCTCAGCGTTCGCCACGGCGCTGCTGAGCACCTTGTAGATAGGCTCGCTCGCCGACTGGGGAGCGAACTGCAGCACGGCCTGCGCCTCCGAAGCGGGCAGCCCGCGAATAAGGTCCACCACACGGCGGGCCTTCTGGGGCGTGACGCGGACGAACCGCGCCTGAGCCCTGGCTTCCATCGCTTACTCCTCTGACTTCTGAAGGCTGCTATCGCCGGCTGCGGCGGTCTTCCTTGACGTGGCTGCGGAAGGTCCGCGTGGGGGCGAACTCTCCCAGCTTGTGGCCGATCATCGACTCGGTGACGAACACCGGCACGTGCTTGCGGCCGTCGTGAACGGCGATCGTGTGACCGAGCATGTCGGGCACGATCATGGAGCGCCGCGACCACGTCTTGATGACGTTCTTGGTGCCCTTCTCGTTCTGGACGTCGACCTTCTTCTGAAGGTGCTCGTCCACGAAGGGACCCTTCTTAAGGCTACGTGGCATTTCGGCTGCTCCTACCGCTTCTTCCTCTTGCTCCGACGACGGATGATCAGCCGGTCGCTGGACTTGTTGGCCTGGCGGGTGCGGCCCTCGGGCTTACCCTTGGGGTTCACCGGGTGGCGACCACCGGAGGTCTTGCCCTCACCACCACCGTGCGGGTGGTCGACGGGGTTCATCGCGACACCGCGGACGGTCGGGCGCTTGCCCTTCCACCTCATACGGCCGGCCTTGCCCCAGTTGATGTTGGCCTGCTCGGCGTTGCCGACCTGACCGACCGTCGCCCGGCAGCGCACGTCGACCATGCGCATCTCACCGGACGGCATACGCAGCGTGGCGTACTGGCCTTCCTTCGCGAGCAGCTGGATCTGGGCGCCCGCGGAGCGGCCGAGCTTGGCGCCGCCGCCCGGACGGAGCTCCACCGCGTGGATGAAGGTACCCGTCGGGATGTTGCGCAGCGGCAGGCAGTTGCCCGGCTTGATGTCGGCAGCGGGGCCGTTCTCGATGCGGTCGCCCTGCTTGAGGCCGGTCGGCGCGATGATGTAGCGCTTCTCGCCGTCGGCGTAGTGCAGCAGAGCGATGTTGGCGGTGCGGTTCGGGTCGTACTCGATGTGAGCGACCTTCGCCGGGATGCCGTCCTTGTCATGCCTACGGAAGTCGATGATCCGGTAGGCGCGCTTGTGACCGCCGCCCTGGTGGCGCGCGGTGACCCGGCCGTGTACGTTGCGGCCGCCCTTGTTGTGAAGGGGCGCAAGCAGCGACTTCTCGGGCGTGCTGCGCGTGATCTCGGAGAAGTCCGAGACACTCGAGCCGCGGCGACCCGGAGTCGTCGGCTTGTACTTACGGATGCCCATCTTTTTCGTTCATCCTTCGTCGGTTACATGGGTGAGCCCGCCGCACCGAGGTGCGACGGTCTCGATCCCCTCACGGGCCTGCCGGCCCGCTCTCTTTCTGTGGCTGCTAGCCGATCTGACCGAAGATGTCGATCCGATCGCCCTCGACCAGGCTCACGATCGCGCGCTTGGTGTCGGGACGCTTGCCGTAACCGGTGCGGGTGCGCTTGCGCTTGCCCTGCCGGTTGATCGTGTTCACGTTGGTGACCTTGACCCCGAAGATCTGCTCGACGGCGATCTTGACCTGGGTCTTGTTCGCGGTCTTCTTCACCAGGAACGTGTACTTGTTGTTCTCATCGATCAGGCCGTAGCTCTTCTCGGAGACGACCGGCTTGATGATGACGTCGCGCGGGTCGGCGATCTTCTCCATCAGGCGTCTTCCTTCTCACTCTGAGCTGCCGCCTGAGCCGACAGCCGCGCCACGACCTGGTCGTAGGCCTCACGGGTGAAGACCACGTCGTCGTGGCAGAGCACGTCGTAGGTGTTGAGCTGCCCGGCGTCCAGGAGGTGGACCTCCGGGGCGTTGCGCAGGCTCAGCCAGGTGCGCTCGTCGGTCTCGTCGACCACGACGAGAACGGTCCTGGACTGGGTGATCTTGCGCAGGGCCTGCAGCGCCGCCTTGGTCTTGGGCGTCTCGCCCTCGACCAGACCGCTCACCACGTGCACGCGACCGCCGCCGGCCCGGTCGGACAGGGCGCCGCGCAGGGCGGCGGCCTTCATCTTCTTGGGCGTGCGCTGCGAGTAGTCGCGCGGCACCGGGCCGTGGACGACGCCACCACCGGTGAACTGCGGAGCGCGGGTCGAGCCCTGACGGGCGCGGCCGGTGCCCTTCTGGCGGTACGGCTTCTTGCCACCGCCGCTGACCTCACCGCGGGTCTTGGCCTTGTGGGTGCCCTGCCGGCGAGCGGCGAGCTGAGCCACGACCACCTGGTGGATCAGAGGAATGTTGACCTTGGTGCCGAAAATGTCCTCAGGCAGGTCGACGGTGCCCGTCTTGGTCCCGCTGGCGTCGAGGACGTCAATGCTGGTCACTTGGCAGCCCCCTTCTTGGCAGCGGTGCGGACGAGGACCAGGCTGCCGTTGGCGCCGGGGATCGCACCCTTGATGAGGATGAGCCCCTTCTCGGCGTCCACGGCGTGAACCTTGAGGCTCTGCACAGTGGTGCGGACGTTACCCATCCGACCAGCCATGCGCAGGCCCTTGAACACGCGGCCCGGGGTGGCGCAGCCACCGATGGAACCCGGCGAGCGGTGCTTGCGCTGCGTACCGTGCGACGCGCCCAGACCACCGAAGCCGTGCCGCTTCATGACACCGGCGAAGCCCTTGCCCTTGCTCTTGCCCGTCACGTCGACGAACTGGCCGGCCTCGAAGGTGTCGGCCAGCAGCTCCTGGCCCAGGGTGTAGTCGCTCGCGTCGTCAGTGCGGATCTCCGCGAAGTAACGGCGCGGGGTGATGTCGTGCTTGCGCAGGTAGTCGCCGAGCGGCTTGTTGACCTTCCGGGGGTCGACCTGCCCGAAGCCGAGCTGGACGGCGGCGTAGCCGTCCTTCTCCACGGTACGGACGCGGGTCACCACACACGGACCGGCCTCGACCACGGTCACCGGTACGAGCCGGTTGTCCGCGTCGAAGACCTGGGTCATGCCGAGCTTCTTGCCCAGGACGCCCTTGCTCGTCTTAGCCATGTCAGTGTGATCCCTCAGAGCTTGATCGAAATGTCGACGCCCGCGGGGAGGTCGAGCCGCATGAGCGAGTCGACGGTCTTGGGCGTCGGGTCGATGATGTCAATCAGCCGCTTGTGCGTGCGCATCTCGAAGTGCTCGCGGCTGTCCTTGTACTTGTGCGGCGAGCGGATGACGCAGTACACGTTCTTCTCGGTCGGCAGCGGCACCGGGCCCGCGACCTTCGCGCCAGTCCGCGTCACCGTCTCGACGATCTTCTTGGCCGAAACGTCGATGACCTCGTGGTCATAGGCCTTGAGCCGAATGCGGATCTTCTGTCCCGCCATAGTGGCCTCGGTGTCCTTCGCTGTCGTCTGAAAAAGTATCGTGCGGCCGGCGGCCGCTGATTGCCGCGGGTGTGAACCCGCGAAGCCCCACGTGACAGACGCAGATGATCTGCCATTTCTTCCGTGATCCGGCAGTTACTTCGGTCACTGCCGAAGGAACTGCGAGATCACGGCTTTGCGCGGGGGGCGGGCGGGAGCCGTGCGGCTCCTGCCCTGCTCGTGGTGCGGCGGTCGGCCCCGACGTGGGGGCCGACCGCCGCCCCGCGATCGAACTACTTGATGATCTTCGTGACCCGACCGGCGCCGACGGTGCGGCCACCCTCACGGATCGCGAACTTGAGGCCTTCCTCCATGGCGATGGGCTGGATCAGCTCAACGCGCATCTCGGTGTTGTCGCCCGGCATGACCATCTCGGTGCCCTCGGGGAGGTGCACGACACCGGTCACGTCAGTCGTACGGAAGTAGAACTGCGGGCGGTAGTTGTTGAAGAACGGCGTGTGGCGGCCGCCCTCGTCCTTGGACAGGATGTAGACCTGGCCCTCGAACTCGGTGTGCGGGGTGGTCGTGCCCGGCTTGATGATGCACTGGCCGCGCTCGACGTCGTCGCGCTTGATGCCGCGGAGCAGGAGGGCGGCGTTGTCGCCCGCGTGACCCTCGTCGAGCATCTTGTTGAACATCTCGATGCTGGTGACGGTGGTGGTCGTCTTCTCGGGCTTGATGCCGATGATGTCGACCTGCTCGTTGACCTTGACGATGCCGCGCTCGATACGACCGGTGACGACGGTGCCGCGACCGGTGATCGAGAAGACGTCCTCGACCGGCATGAGGAACGGCTTCTCCGTCTCACGGGGCGGCTCGGGGACGTTCTCGTCGACGGCGTTCATCAGCTCGATGATGCTGTCGGCCCACTTCTCGTCGCCCTCAAGAGCCTTGAGCGCGGAGACGCGGACGACCGGCAGGTCGTCGCCGGGGAACTCCTGAGCGGACAGGAGCTCGCGGACCTCGAGCTCGACGAGCTCCAGGATCTCCTCGTCGTCCACCATGTCGGACTTGTTGAGGGCCACGACGATGTAGGGGACGCCGACCTGGCGGGCCAGGAGGACGTGCTCCTTCGTCTGCGGCATCGGGCCGTCGGTGGCGGCGACCACGAGGATCGCGCCGTCCATCTGAGCGGCACCGGTGATCATGTTCTTCACGTAGTCGGCGTGACCGGGGCAGTCCACGTGGGCGTAGTGGCGCTTCTCGGTCTGGTACTCGACGTGCGCGATGGAGATCGTAATGCCGCGGGCCTTCTCCTCGGGCGCCTTGTCGATCTTGTCGAACGGCGTGGCCTGGTTCAGCTCGGGGTAACGGTCGTGGAGCACCTTGGTGATCGCCGCGGTCAGCGTGGTCTTACCGTGGTCGATATGCCCAATGGTGCCGATGTTCATGTGCGGCTTGTTCCGCTCGAACTTGGCCTTGCCCACTGGTTCTCTCCTTGAGAATCTGTGACTTTCGTCTGCACACACGGGCCCGGGACTTCCCGAACCCCTGACGGTGGGGCGGCTCACACCACCCCACCAGAGGCCGTGGCCTCCTCGACGGCCGGGCGCCGGCCAACCGGCGCCCCGCCTCGTGGGGTCCCGGGACTATTCGCCCCGGGCCTTCGCGACGATCTCCTTGGCGATGCCCGGAGGCACCTCCGAGTAGGAGTCGAACTGCATGCTGTAGCTCGCGCGCCCCTGCGTCTTGCTACGCAGGTCACCAACGTAGCCGAACATCTCAGACAGCGGCACGAGCGCCGTGACGACGCGGGCGCCGGCCCGCTCGTCCATGGACTGGATCTGCCCGCGGCGACCGTTGAGGTCACCGATGACGTCACCCATGTAGTCCTCGGGCGTGGTGACCTCGACGGCCATCATCGGCTCGAGAAGCACAGCGTCCGCCTTGCGCGCGGCCTCCTTGAAGGCCATCGAGCCAGCGATCTTGAACGCCATTTCCGAGGAGTCGACGTCGTGCGCGGCACCGTCGGTCAGCGTCACCTTCACGCCCACCATCGGGTAACCGGCCAGCACGCCGAACTCGGCGGCCTCCTGAGCGCCCGCGTCGACCGAGGGGATGTACTCCCTCGGGATGCGGCCACCCGTGACCTTGTTCTCGAACTCGTAGCCGTCGTTGCCTTCGCCCAGCGGTTCGAGGTTGATGATCACCCGCGCGAACTGACCGGAACCACCGGTCTGCTTCTTGTGGGTGTAGTCGAGCTTCTCCACCTTGCGGCGGATGGTCTCGCGGTAGGCCACCTGCGGACGGCCGACGTTGGCCTCGACCTTGAACTCGCGCCGCATGCGGTCGACGAGGATCTCGAGGTGAAGCTCGCCCATGCCCCAGATGACCGTCTGGCCGGTCTCCTCGTCACGACGGACCTGGAAGGACGGGTCCTCCTCGGCCAGCCGCTGGATCGCGGTCGACAGCTTCTCCTGGTCGCCCTTGGTCTTGGGCTCGATCGCGACGTTGATGACCGGAGCCGGGAACGTCATCGACTCGAGCACGACCTGGTTCGACGGGTCGGACAGGGTGTCGCCGGTCGTGGTGTCCTTCAGACCCATGACCGCGACGATCTGACCAGCGATCGCCGTCGGGCGCTCTTCGCGCTTGTTGGCGTGCATCTGGTAGATCTTGCCGATCCGCTCCTTCTTACCCTTCACAGAGTTGACGACCTGTGAACCGGTCTCGAGCGTGCCCGAGTAGACGCGGATGTAGGTGAGCTTGCCCAGGTGCGGGTCGCTCGCGATCTTGAAGGCCAGAGCGGAGAACGGCTCGGACGGGTCCGCGTGACGCTCGATCACCTCGTCCTCCTTGCCGACCGCGTGGCCCTTGAAGGCCGGGATGTCGGTCGGGGCGGGGAGGTAGGCGACGATCGCGTCGAGCAGGGGCTGGACGCCCTTGTTCTTGAACGCGGTGCCGCAGAGGACCGGGTTGATGGCGCTGGCCAGCGTGGCGCGGCGGATGGCCGCGATCAGCTGCTCCTCGGTGGGCTCGGTGCCCTCGAGGAAGAGCTCCATCAGCTCGTCGTCGTTCTCGGCGACGGTCTCGACCAGCTTGTCGCGCCACTCGCGAGCGGCGTCGGCGTGGTCGGCCGGGATGTCGACGGTGTCGTACATCTCGCCCTTGGCCGCCTCGGCGCTCCAGATGAGGCCCTTCATCCTGATGAGGTCGATGACGCCCTTGAAGTCGGCCTCAACGCCCCACGGCAGCTGGATGACCGCCGGGGTCGCGCCCAGGCGGTTGACCATCATGTCGACACAGCGGTGGAACTCCGCGCCGACCCGGTCCATCTTGTTCACGAAGCAGATGCGGGGCACTTCGTAGCGGTCAGCCTGGCGCCACACCGTCTCCGACTGCGGTTCGACACCCGCGACACCGTCGAACACGGCGACCGCGCCGTCGAGGACGCGGAGCGAACGCTCCACCTCGATGGTGAAGTCGACGTGACCCGGGGTGTCGATGATGTTGATGGTGTGACCGAGCCACTCGCAGGTCGTCGCGGCAGACGTGATCGTGATGCCGCGCTCCTGCTCCTGCTCCATCCAGTCCATCGTGGCAGCGCCTTCGTGGACTTCACCGATCTTGTAGTTGATGCCGGTGTAGAACAGGATGCGCTCGGTCGTGGTGGTCTTGCCCGCGTCGATATGGGCCATGATCCCGATGTTGCGGACCTTGGCCAGGTCAAGAGCGGTCGTGGTGGCCACTTCTCTCGCGTCCTCGTCGTCTCGTCGAACCCGCCGGGGTTACCAGCGGTAGTGGGCGAAGGCCTTGTTGGACTCGGCCATCTTGTGGGTGTCCTCGCGCTTCTTGACGCTCGCCCCGAGGCCGTTGCTGGCGTCGAGGAGCTCGTTCATGAGGCGCTCGGTCATGGTCTTCTCGCGGCGGGCGCGGGAGTACTGCACCAGCCAGCGCAGGGCCAGGGTGGTGCTGCGCGCGGCGCGCACCTCGACCGGCACCTGGTAGGTCGCGCCACCGACGCGGCGGCTGCGAACCTCGAGGGTCGGCTTGACGTTGTCAAGCGCGCGCTTGAGGGTGACGACCGGGTCGTTGCCCGTCTTGTCCCTGCAGCCCTCGAGGGCGCCGTAGACGATCGACTGCGCGATGGAGCGCTTGCCGTCCAGAAGCACCTTGTTGATCAGGGCGGTCACCAGCGGCGAGCTGTAAACCGGGTCAGCCATGAGCTGACGACGGCCAGGAGAACCCTTGCGAGGCATTGTTAGCTCTTCTCCTTCTTCGCGCCGTAGCGGCTACGGGCCTGCTTGCGGTTGCGGACACCCTGGGTGTCGAGCGAACCGCGGATGATCTTGTAACGAACACCCGGCAGGTCCTTCACACGACCGCCACGCACGAGCACGATGGAGTGCTCCTGCAGGTTGTGACCCACACCGGGGATGTAGGCCGTGACCTCGATGCCGTTGGTGAGCCGCACACGGGCCACCTTGCGCAGTGCCGAGTTGGGCTTCTTCGGGGTCGTGGTGTAGACGCGCTGGCAGACGCCGCGTCGCTGCGGACTCCCCTTGAGGGCAGGAGTCTTGGTCTTTGAGACCTTGTCCTGCCGGCCCTTGCGGACCAACTGCTGAATAGTGGGCACTGCCACTCCGTTCGTGCCTTGGCCGGTGTTACGTCAGTTGTACGAATCGCAGGTACTGCCGGTGTCATGACCTGCTGTTCTTGCCCCCTCCCGCGCCCCCGCGGTCGGGCGTGTCGCGCTGTTCGCACAGACACATCCGCGTGGATTACGAGCCAGGGGGCCGTCTCGCGCTCTCGAAATGAGCGCACAGACGAGAGCCCGCATAGTAACGGGCACGATGCTCAAGACTACCTAGGTCACTGCGACACGTCAAAACGGCGCGGCAAAGCGGATAGGGCTTGCCACTCCGGGTCACAGAGGCCGTTCATCAAGGCCCGGGACTACTACTGCTCCGCACCCATGATATCCGGCCCGCACAGCGTTTCGTCGCGCTTCCCGTCACATTGGTGTCCCGAAACCACTTGACCGCATATCGAAAATCGATACCATCGCTTCTCGATACTATCGACTAACGATATGGAGCATCCTTCATGGGTTCCCCCAACACGTCCTCTCTGAAGTGGACGGTGATCGCGGTGCGCGTCCTGCTCGCGCTGTTCGTCGCCGTGACGGCGTACGAGATCGGCCGCGCGGCCGTGACGGGCGGCGTGAACGCCTTCGGCAGTCGCGGCGACCGAAGCCTCGTGTGCGCGACCGCACCCGGCCTGACCAGCGTGCCGGGCAACATGGCCGAGGACCCGCGCCTGCTCGCGGCCCGCAAGGCGAGCACCTCAGGGCCGTTCATGTACCCGCTCGCCAAGAGCGTCGAGGTGAACGAGCCGATCCCGCGCCTGTGCAGGGACGACTCCAGCTTCGCGACCCAGCTGCTGTACCAGAGCTCCCGCTTCGCCACCACCGGCGTGCTGCTGGCCGGCCTGGTCCTGCTCGAACGGCTGATCAGCCGCGCCCGGCGCGAGGGCGGGTTCGACCTGACGGTCGTCACCCGGCTGCGGTTCCTCGGCCTCTTCCTGGCCGCCGGTACGCTCGTGTCGTCGCTCTACACGGCGATCGCCGAGACCGGCCTGGCCGAGTCGATGGTGGCCACCACCATCAGGCGGCCCTGGGAGCACGCCCTGCACAACTGGAGCGCCCCCTGGGCGTTCTTGGTGGCCGGGGTCGGCCTCGTCGTCATGGCGAAGGTCGTCCGCGTCGGCGCGTCCATGCGTGAGGAACTCGAAGGAACCGTCTGATGCCACCCGCCGACAGCTCCGAGGACGCCATCGAGGTCCACCTGGACCGGCTGCTCGAAGAGCGCGGCATGACGCTCGTCGAGCTGGCCGACCGGGTCGGCATCACGAACGTGAACCTGTCGATCCTCAAGAACAACCGGGCCAAGGCGATCCGCTTCTCGACCCTGGCCAAGATCTGCGAGGTGCTCGGCTGCCAGCCGGGCGACCTGCTGTCCTTCACCCCACGCCGGTGACCCGGCCGGCCCCCGCCGGCAACCCACCGGCGCGGTGCTCGCCGTCCCTCTCCGCGGGGGCGTGAGCGGCGGCGGCATCGACGGCCATGACTTCCCGGACAACGGGACGCGCCCGGGGCCTCCAGTGGAGGCGCCCGGGCGCGTCACGTGCGGGACGGGTCCCGAACTACCGGTTGTACTGGCCGAAGTCGTACTCCTCCAGCGGCACGGCCTCGCCGCTGCCGGTGCCGAAGGTGTAGTCGGCCGCGGAGCCGTCGTAGCCGCCCACGGTGTACATGGCGGCCTTGGCCTCCTCGGTCGGCTCGACCCGGATGTTGCGGTACTGGGGCATGCCCGTACCGGCCGGGATGAGCTTACCGATGATGACGTTCTCCTTCAGGCCCAGGAGCGAGTCGGACTTGGCGTGGATCGCCGCGTCCGTCAGGACCCTGGTCGTCTCCTGGAAGGAGGCCGCCGACAGCCACGACTCGGTGGCCAGCGACGCCTTCGTGATGCCCATGAGCACCGGACGGCCGGCGGCCGGCGAGCCGCCCTCCGCCACCGTCTCGCGGTTCATCTGCTCGAAGCGCGGCCGCTCCACGAGCTCGCCGGGCAGCAGGTCGGTGTCACCGGACTCCAGCACGTTCACGCGCTTGAGCATCTGCCGCACGATGATCTCGATGTGCTTGTCGTGGATCGACACACCCTGCGACCGGTAGACCTGCTGGACCTCCGCCACCAGGTGCAGCTGCACGGCCCGCGGGCCGAGGATGCGCAGCACCTCGTTGGGGTTGACGGCACCGGCGATCAGCTGCTGGCCGACGGTGACGCGCTGCCCCTCGGAGACGAGCAGGCGCGAACGCATCGAGACCGGGTAGGAGATCTCCTCGGAGCCGTCGTCCGGCGTGACGATGAGCTTCCTGGCCTTGTCGGTCTCGTCGATGCGGACCCGGCCCTCCGCCTCGGAGATCGGGGCGACACCCTTGGGGATGCGCGCCTCGAACAGCTCCTGGACTCGGGGCAGACCGTGGGTGATGTCGGCACCGGCCACACCACCGGTGTGGAAGGTACGCATCGTCAGCTGCGTGCCCGGCTCACCGATCGACTGGGCGGCGATGATGCCGACCGCCTCGCCGACGTCCACGAGCTTGCCGGTGGCCAGCGAACGGCCGTAGCAGGTCGCGCAGACACCGATCTTCGCCTCGCAGACCAGCGCGCTGCGGGTGCGGACGGTCTCGATGCCGGCCGCGACGAGCGCGGTCACGTGGGTGTCGTTGATGTCGACGCCCTCGGCCGCGACGACCTTGCCGTCGACCACGACGTCCTCGGCCAGGATGCGGCCGTGCACGTTGGACTCGGCGTTCTCGGCCTTGACCGGGTTGCCCGACGCGTCACGCTCGCCGACGTGCAGCGGGACCGCGCGGTCGGTGCCGCAGTCGATCTCGCGCACGATGACGTCCTGCGCCACGTCCACCAGACGACGGGTCAGGTAACCCGAGTCGGCGGTCCGCAGAGCGGTGTCGGCCAGACCCTTTCGCTGTCCGTGGGTGGAGATGAAGTACTCCAGCACCGACAGCCCCTCGCGGAAGGAGGCCTTGATGGGCCGCGGGATCGTCTCACCCTTGGTGTTGGACACCAGGCCGCGGATGCCGGCGATCTGACGCACCTGCATCTTGTTGCCTCGGGCGCCGGAGTTGACCATCATCCAGACCGGGTTGGTCGCCGGGAAGGCGTTGACCATGTCGGTCTCGACGTCGGCCGTGGCGTGCGTCCAGATCTCGATGAGCTCCTGACGGCGCTCCTCGTCGGTGATCAGACCACGCTCGTACTCACGCTGCACCTTGTCGGCGCGGCGCTCGTAGTTCTCCATGATCTCGGACTTGTTCGGCGGCGCGACGACGTCGTCGATGGCGATCGTGACACCGGAACGGGTCGCCCAGCGGAAGCCGGCGTCCTTGAGCGCGTCGAGCGAGTTGGCGACCTCGACCTTGGGGTAGGTCTCGGCCAGCTCGTTCACGATCGTGGACAGCTGCTTCTTGCCGACCTGGAAGTTGACGAACGGGTAGCTCGCCGGCAGCGTCTGGTTGAACAGGCACCGGCCGAACGTCGTCTCCAGGCGGATCGGGTCACCCTGCTCCCAGCCCTCCGGCGCGACCCACTCGCGCGGCGGCAGGACGTCCTTCAGCCGGATCTGGATCTTCGCCTGGATCTCCAGCTCACGGCGGTCGAAGGCCATCTGCGCCTCGGCGATCGAGCCGAAGACCCGGCCCTCGCCGACGGCGCCGTCCTTCATGGTGGTCAGCCAGTACAAACCGATGACCATGTCCTGGGTGGGCATCGTCACGGGCTTGCCGTCGGCCGGCTTGAGGATGTTGTTGGTCGAGAGCATCAGGATGCGCGCCTCGGCCTGGGCCTCGGCCGACAGCGGCAGGTGCACGGCCATCTGGTCGCCGTCGAAGTCCGCGTTGAACGCGGTGCAGACCAGCGGGTGGATCTGGATGGCCTTGCCCTCGACCAGCTGCGGCTCGAACGCCTGGATGCCCAGGCGGTGCAGCGTCGGAGCGCGGTTGAGCAGCACGGGGTGCTCGGTGATGACCTCTTCGAGCACGTCCCACACCACGGGGCGGGCGCGCTCGACCATCCGCTTGGCCGACTTGATGTTCTGCGCGTGGTTGAGGTCCACGAGCCGCTTCATCACGAACGGCTTGAACAGCTCCAGCGCCATCTGCTTGGGCAGACCGCACTGGTGCAGCTTGAGCTGCGGGCCGACGACGATGACCGAACGGCCGGAGTAGTCGACGCGCTTGCCCAGCAGGTTCTGGCGGAAACGACCCTGCTTACCCTTCAGCATGTCGCTGAGGGACTTCAGCGGACGGTTGCCGGGGCCGGTGACCGGGCGACCGCGACGGCCGTTGTCGAACAGCGCGTCGACGGCCTCCTGGAGCATCCGCTTCTCGTTGTTCACGATGATCTCGGGGGCGCCGAGGTCGAGCAGACGCTTGAGCCGGTTGTTGCGGTTGATGACCCGGCGGTACAGGTCGTTGAGGTCGGAGGTCGCGAACCGGCCACCGTCGAGCTGCACCATCGGGCGCAGGTCCGGCGGGATGACCGGGATGCAGTCGAGCACCATGCCGCGCGGCGAGTTGGTGGTGTTGAGGAACGCCGACACGACCTTGAGCCGCTTGAGGGCGCGGGCCTTCTTCTGGCCCTTGCCGCTGCGGATCGTCTCGCGCAGGTTCTCGGCCTCGGCGTCGAGGTCGAAGCTGATCAGGCGGTCCTGGATCGCCTGCGCGCCCATGCCGCCCTTGAAGTAGCGGCCGAAGCGGTCGCGCATCTCGCGGTAGAGCAGCTCGTCGCCCTCGAGGTCCTGGACCTTGAGGTTCTTGAAGCGGCTCCAGACCTCGTCCAGGCGGTCCAGCTCGCGCTGGGCCCGGTCGCGGAGCTGACGCATCTCGCGCTCGGCGCCCTCGCGGACCTTGCGGCGCTGGTCGCCCTTGGCCCCGGCGGCCTCCAGCTCGGCCAGGTCGGACTCGAGCTTCTTCTGCCGGGCCTCGACGTCGGCGTCACGGCGCTGCTCGATGTGCTGCCGCTCGACGGAGATCTTCGCCTCCAGCGAGGGCAGGTCACGCTCACGCATCTCGGTGTCGACATGCGTGATCATGTACGCCGCGAAGTAGATGACCTTCTCCAGGTCCTTCGGGGCGAGGTCGAGCAGGTAGCCGAGGCGCGACGGGACGCCCTTGAAGTACCAGATGTGCGTGACCGGGGCGGCCAGCTCGATGTGGCCCATCCGCTCACGGCGCACCTTGGCCCGGGTCACCTCGACGCCACAGCGCTCACAGATGATGCCCTTGAACCGGACGCGCTTGTACTTGCCGCAGTAGCACTCCCAGTCGCGGGTCGGACCGAAGATCTTCTCGCAGAAGAGCCCGTCCTTTTCCGGCTTGAGAGTCCGGTAGTTGATGGTCTCCGGCTTCTTCACCTCGCCGTGCGACCACTGACGGATGTCGTCGGCCGTCGCGAGGCCGATCCTGAGCTCGTCGAAGAAGTTGACGTCTAGCATTGTGTGCGATCTCCCCCTCAGACTTCTTCCACGCTGCTCGGCTCACGCCGGGACAGGTCGATACCGAGCTCCTCCGCGGCGCGGAAGACGTCCTCGTCGGTGTCGCGCATCTCGATGGACATGCCGTCGCTGGAGAGCA